>NZ_JAYGHM010000053.1:0-58299 GCF_034931125.1 Rivularia sp. UHCC 0363
TTCATTTATTCTCATGGGTTTTTATCCCAGCCCCTCCGGGAATGCAATTCCCGGACTAATAGCATAAGTCCTCTCAAGAGGACTAAAATTTTACCCTTCATAACTAATGCAATAGACCATTAGTACTCCACCACATAAGTTATGAGGGGTGTCTGGTAGTGCGTTCACGAAGTGTGCGCTAATTGTAACGAGCGACCAAGATGGTCGCACTACGAAAATTTTATCCATCAAAATTAATGTGGTGGAGTATTAGTAGTTCATTTCATTAGTTTTGAAGGCTTGTATTTCAGTCCTATTTATAGGACTTTCGCTATTAGACGGGGGTTGAAAACCACCGGCAGGTTGCGATCAAAACCAGTCAAATTTAATGCAATCGAATACTAGCTATGAAGATTTTCTTCAAGGCGATTGATAGCCAAATTATGCATGAAAAGCCCCAATCCCCAACCTGAAATCGGATAAATCGCCCAAAAATCGCGGGGAGTTGTCGCTAAATTCAGCACTACTAAGAATGTATTTACTGCTATAAATGAAATTAAGTGGGCTTTAAATCCTTGAATTTTAATTTCACGACGAGCTTGTTGTTCTTGTTGCACTTTGGTTTGAATCAGCCATTCCTGTTCTGCTGTTTTGAGTAATTCGGGAGAAATTCCCAATTCTACTCCCATTTCCAAAAGTTGTTTTTCTGAAAAAAGTTCTTCCTGCTGAGTAGCCATTGCCAAAATCAGGATTTTCTGCACGTCTTGCGAACTATAAGTCATATTAAATATTTCCTTAATTTATTTCTCAGGTTTTAGAGAGGTTAAAGCTTCATGCTCTCCTGAAACTGAGTAAGGAATGGTAAGCAGCGAACGAAAATCCGCAAATTAAGTAGGTCAGCGTTAAAAATCACAGTTATGAAAAGGGAGTAGGGAATAGGGTTCGGGTTTTGTTGACGCGCAAGCGTCTTCTCTTTGAGAGCTTAATTTACATTCTGTTACATAGTTTGATTTATTTCTACCAACCTACTTAATTAGCTAGACCCTATTCTCTACAGACCGACGTGCGCTTTCCCTACGCTTTACCACTGGTAGAAGCGATCACTCTGTTAAATAAATCAGTTTAAAAATTGTATGCTCTGCCCATAAGTAGGTTCCCGACAACTCTTTCACCTGCTAAAATATTTTGGTCGTTTAATAGCAATTAAATCTGTCTTTGAGTCAGTCAACAAACGTAATAAATAGCATCGATACATTAGCGCAAGAATTAGCGACTATTCAGCAAATGGGTTCCAAGCGAATCGCTGTGCTGGGTTCTCGTCATGTGCCTATTACCCACCAGAATCTAATTGAAATGATGACTTATGCCCTGGTTTTATCGGGTAATCGAGTTATCACCTCTGGTGCTACAGGTACAAATTCAGCCGCTATTAAAGGCGCAATGCGAGCCGACCCTAACTTTCTTACGGTAATTTTACCCCAAAGTTTAGACCGTCAGCCTTCGGAATCGCGCCAGCAATTAGAAAAGGTCATGCATTTGGTAGAAAACTCCAGCAATGACCATTTATCACTCGCTGAAGCTAGTTACCAATGCAATAAGGAGATCATCTCTCGCTGTCAACAACTTGTCTGCTTTGCTTTTCACGACAGTGGTATTCTGTTACAAACGTGTAAGGATGCGGAAGATCAAAGAAAAGTGGTAACTTTGTTCTATTTTGATTAGTCAGCTAGTTATTCAAGTTACTTTTTTATTCGTCATTAGTCATTTGATTTTGGATTCATGATTTTGAGGATACTGCGTTGCGGTGAGTCCATCCTATGGGGTATGGACTTCCGTCTCGTTAATCTAATTAAAATCTAAAATTACCCATGACTAGTGAAATCTTAAAGCGTACAGCTATCTACTGTTGATAGTATAGTTCGTCTTTGAAGCACAATAAATCAGTAACTTCTCACCTTAATTGCTGTAATAGCTGTAAGAACAATTACTGAAAATAGTTCGTTTCCTCAACCATCAAATTACATCGAAAGCTAGATTTTTTCCCAATATTTCCCAGAATTTATTTATGTTGATGCCTTTTTCACAATTGCCCGTACCAGTTATCTTTTTATACTGTATTGCTATAGCTTTCCTATTAATTTACGTTCCATTTTTAGCTATTGCTTTTGCCCGTTTGAATGTCGGTTACGATTATTACGCTCCTCGCGCTATGTTTGAGAAGCTGCCACCTTATGCACAACGCGCTACTTGGGCGCATCAAAACTGTTTTGAAACCTTTCCTATTTTTGCTGCTGCGGCTTTGATGGCTTACGTAACGGGTGTTAATTCTCCTTTAGCTGCATGGGCGGCATTAAGTTTTATTGCAGCACGTTTATTGTATTCATTTTTTTATATTTCAAACATCCCGATGCTGCGATCGCTAATGTATGCGATCGGCTTGGTTTGTTCTTGCACCTTATTTGTGCTGAGCATAATTCAAGCAAATAGTTAAATCTTAAGTTGCGATCGAATACAATTATTTAAATGTAAAATTACGAATAAAGAAAACTGGATTTTAATTATGGCTTCTACTTATTCTTTTGATGTTGTTAGCGATTTTGATAGACAAGAATTGGTTAATGCTATCGACCAAACTACGCGAGAAATTAAAGGTCGTTACGATTTGAAAGACACCAAAACCACAATGGAATTAGGAGAAGAAAGCATTAAAGTTAATGCAGACAGTGACTTTACTTTAGAAACTATCAATACGATATTGCGAGAAAAAGCAGCAAAGCGTAATCTTTCTCAGAAAATCTTTGAATTTGGTGAACCTGAATCTGCTGGGGGTAATCGCGTTAATCAAGAAGTAAAGTTGAAAAAAGGCATTAGTCAAGATATTGCCAAGAAACTTTCTAAGTTGATTCGCGATGAATTTAAGAAAGTACAGGCTTCTATTCAAGGAGACGTAATACGAGTTAGTAGTAAGAATAAAGATGATTTGCAAGTTGTGATGCAGCGCTTAAAAGAAGAAGATTTATCAGTCGCTTTGCAGTTTACAAATTATCGTTAGAAGTTTACCTATCAATTGAGTACTCGTGCAAAATATATAAACATTTCGTGTGGGGAGGGAATAGGGAATAGGGAGTAGGCAAGATTTATATAATTCACGAGTAATCATATAAATAAGTTTGCGTTAGTACTTGTTAAGCCCTTATTACTGCGGGTTCAGTCTGTGTATCGCGGTTTCAACCGCAAAATAAATCATAATTAAACATCCCCTGCTCAACTCAAACCAGTTATAACAATAATTAGGAAGCTGTAAATAGGGCAATTGCATGGGATGGACACCATTAAGAGAACGTATCGATCAACTACCACTCGTTCTTGCAGGACCAATTTTACGACGTACTCAACCAGATTCTGTAACTGTATGGGTGGCTTTAAAAGCAAGTCGTCACGTCACTTTAACAATATTTGACCAAAATCATAATTTCCTGTTTGAAAGTACTAGAACTACGGCAAGAATTGGCATTAATCTACACGTTGTTGCCGTGACTGCGAAGGCTTCATCAAATGTACTTATTAACGGTGAAAATTATCTCTACGATTTAGATTTTGGTAAGGGAGAATTACTTAATAGTCCCGGTATCTTAACTGCTGAGGGAACCCTTGAAGGTATTACTTATCCTCAATATAAATTACCTTCTTTTGCTTTACCACCAAGCGATTTAAAAGATTTACGTATCATTCATGGTTCTTGTCGCAAACCCCACGGTGAAAGCTCAGATGCGCTTGCTGCTATGGATAAAATGATTAAAGAAGCGTTGGAAAAAGAACCCAAAAAACGACCGCATCAACTGTTTTTAACCGGCGATCAAATTTATGCTGATGATGTCGCCGATGTATTACTTTTTATGTTAATGGATGCATCTGAAACGCTGTTGGGATGGTCGGAAAAGTTACCAGATGTTGAAAACTTAGCAGAACTAAAACCGGGAGAACGCAATAATTTAGTCACAAAAACGGCTGGGTTTACCGCAAGTATTGGTAAATTTAATCACATAACAAATGTTGCGAAAAGTCATCTATTTACTTATGGCGAATATTTGGCGATGTATTTATTTGCTTGGAGTGATGTACTGTGGGTTGAGGATGAATTTTTTCCAGATTTTGCTGATGTTAATTCCAAGCATTGGCAAGCTAAAAACGAAAAAAGGAAAGCTTACGAAGACGAAGTTGAGGATATTAAAGGTTTTTGGTCAAGTTTAAAAAGTGTCAGACGGGCTTTAGCAAATATTCCCACCTACATGATATTCGATGACCACGAAATTACCGATGATTGGTATTTAAATATGGCTTGGTGTTCCCGCATTCTCGATAAACCTTTGGGAAAGCGGATTTTACAAAACGGGATGCTGGCTTATACAATTTGTCAGGCTTGGGGAAATACACCGGAACAGTTTGAGAAAGATACTGTTGGTGAAACGTTACTCAAAGCTGCTGTCGCTTGGTCGATGAGTGGAGGTACAGATAGGACTTGTGAATCTCAAATTACTCGTAGTGTCGGTTTACCTAGTGTTGCAGATATTCAAAATAACTCGAAGAAGTTACCTCATGACGATGCTACCTTGACTTGGCACTATATAGTTAACGGACCAGGGTATGAAGTTATATTACTTGATGCCCGCACTTGGCGAGAATTTCCCGGCAAGGAATTTGATTTTCCCGCACTGATAAGTGAGGAAGGTTACGAAGAACAAATATTAAAATTAGTGCGTCGCGATGATGTTAAAGTTACTTTTATCGTATCTCCAAGTCCATTTATCGGCGTACCTTTTGTAGAAAATATTCAAAAAGTTGCTAAAAGTTTCTACGAAAAAATAGGTAATGCGGCTTGGGGTTTTGATACAGAAGCTTGGTCGTTAAATGAAACTGCATATGAGCGAATGCTTGCTAAATTAGCATTACGAGCATTACCCAATTTAAAAAGTCGTGTAGTGTTTTTATCCGGCGATGTTCACTACAGTTTTGGTGCGCGTTTGCAATATTCAACAACCCATCCTTTTGAAAGTCCCGAACCGATTAATTCTCAACTTGTAATTGCTCAATTAACCAGCAGTTCATTTAAAAATGAGGTTAGCGGTATGGGTGGTAGTCATTCTGCACACAAGAAAGGTTTTATCCCAATTGGAGTTGGTAGCGATTTACCAACAGCAGAAGTATTAGGATGGGAAAATAAGCAAGGAGAAACAGAAATTGGCAATATTTGTCTTGCGATCGAAGATATATTTCAACGTATTCCTTTAAAAATCAAAGGTAGTCCCGGAACAATTGATTTAATCAAACAAAGAAATAGTTTTCACAGTATAGAAATAACTAAAGAACCCGAATGGTGGTATAGAATTGATTTTTTGGCAGCTAAAGATGAAGGATTAAGTAAATTCAAAGCTGAGAAAATCGAAATTACTTCCCCGATAGCTCCACTACCAGGAGAAAACCGTAAAGAAGCTTTAGAAAAATATTTATCAATGGCGAAAAATTATCGTGAATATATTAGTAGGAAGGGAAATGGCACAGAAATTGTTGGTTTAAATAACCTTGCTGAAATAACATTTGACATCGTTGATGGTAAGGAAGTTGTAGTTCAAACTCTTTGGTGGAAATTAGAAAGTCAAGATGGCAAAATGTTAGAACCTTTTCCTTTAACTAGATGTGAAGTTTCATTAGATTTTGACGATAAACAACATCCCATGAGTGATGTAATTAAGGAAGTTGAGATTTAGTTAGGAGTTAGGAGTTAGGAGTTACAGCAGTTTGTAAATAAATGAGGTACATTCCCCTACTCCCTTCCCGCTAGAAGATTACCGAATTAAAAACCACAGAGACGCAGAGAACACAGAGAAAAGAGATAAAGAGAGATAGGTAATCTTAGAGCGGGATAGGAGTAATTCAATTATTTATTATCAAAAAGCCTGTACCCACTCTTTAACACAATACTCAGTCCAAATCCCGTTTTTCCAATAAGGGTCATTTTCTACCAATTTACGTACCGTCGCTTCATCAGCTGCTTCGTAAATCCCAAAAACTTGAGTTGTATCTTTTGTCGGTCCGATTGTCACTAAAACACCATCTTCTTTTTGCTTCTTTAACCCATCTAAATGTTCCTGACGATAAGGAGCGCGTTTTTCTAAAACGTTCTCACAGTAGCTGCCCCACATTATATATTTAGTCATGATTTATCGCTGATTAAATGGATGACGCTGATGACACTGATTGTTAACTCCTAACTCCTAACTCCTAATCCAAAATCCAAAATTCAAAATTGATTAGCTTCTTAAACTTACCCCAAACTGTTCTACTAAAGTATCTCGAACTTTTTGATGTACTGGTTCAACGTCTGCATCGGTAAGAGTGCGATCGCTCAAACGATAAATTAACCGAAATGCTAAGCTTCTTTGTCCTGATGGTACTTTTTCTCCGCGATATTCATCAAATAACTCGACGGAATCTAATAAGTTTTTACCGGCTTTGGTAATTGCTTTTTCGATTTCGGCAACTGTTAAATTAATGGGTGCGAAAAAGGCTATATCTCTATCGGATGCTGGATAAGTAGAATAAGATTTGAATCCAATCCTCTGTATATCATCGCTGTCTATTGCATCTAAAATTACATCCAGACTCAATTGAAAGACATAAACATCATCTGGTAAATCTCTTGCACTGCGAATTTGGGGATGCACTTGTCCAAATACACCTAATCTGTTACCTCCAACCCAAAGCGAAGCGGTACGACCGGGATGTAAGAACTCGTTGCGGCGATCTGGCTGATATTCTACCTGCAATCCCATGACTTGAAAGACGCTTTCTAAGACACCTTTGGCTTCAAACCAACTTAGCGATCGCGAACTACCACCGTTGATCCATTTACTCGAAGTAACATCACCTCCGATGATTCCCGCTACGATGTCTGTTTCTTGAAAACCGTCTTCTTCTTCCCAGAAAATTCTGCCGATTTCAAAGCCGTTTAGCGCACCGTTTCCTTGTTGGATGTTGTATTCAAACGCATCAATCAAACCGGATATCAAATCGGCTCGTAATGCTGAATATTCTGTAAACAACGGGTTGCTCAACACTACCTGTCTTTCTTCTCCGGGTTTGACCAAGGAGTAATGCATCAATTCTGTTAATCCAGCAGCGCGAAATGTCGCTCGTAATTTACGAATTAATTCTTGGTCTACTGGTAAATAACCGATTTCTGTTTTTTCTGGTAAGGTATCGCAAAGGTTATCGTAACCGTACAAACGAGCGACTTCTTCAATTAAATCGATTTCTCGCTCTAAGTCGCGGTAGCGATAAGCTGGTACAGAAACCGTCCAAGTTCCATCACCCGAAACAGTTAACCGACATCCCAATGCAGTTAAAATCCGCTCTACATCTTCGCTCTTAATTTCTCCTGTTTCTTCTCCCAAGTCAACAGGTCCCAATATTTGATTAATTCGATCTAAACGCAATTCAATCGAACGAGTCCAAGTAGAAGAATCGGCACGGGTCTCAGAAATTTCTTGAGTAACCAAAGTACCACCGGCAATTTCCACAATCAGCGATAAAGCACGACGACAAGCAACTTCTAACTCTACCTGATTTACTCCTCGTTCGTATCTAGTGGAAGATTCGCTTCTCAAACCAACGCTACGAGATGAACGACGAATAGCTACTGTATCAAACAACGCTGCTTCTAAAATCAAATTTTCGGTTCCGTCATGAACTTCGCTTTCTTCCCCACCCATGACTCCCGCTAAAGCGATGGGTTTGTTGTTAACAGTAATCAATAAATTTTGAGTTGATAGTTTACGAGTTTTTCCATCCAGGGTTTTGAAAGATTCCCCGTTATCTGCAAATCTCACCCCAACCTTAATCTTTTCACTATTAGCGATCGCTTGCAGTCGATCGCGGTCAAATGCGTGTAGCGGCTGTCCCCATTCCAACATTACATAGTTAGTAATATCAACTATATTGCTAATCGGTCGGACTCCGGCGGCTAATAACCTTTGCTGCAACCACTGGGGAGATGGAGCGATTTTTACTTGAGCGATCGCCGTTCCAATATAGGCAGGACAAGCTCTGGTTTCATCAATTTCTATACTTAAATTTCCCGCACCTTGAGGAACCGATATTTCTTCAGGTTGAGAAATTTTGAGCTTTCCCCCAGTTATTGCGGCAACTTCCCGCGCTATCCCTACCATACACAAAGCATCGGCACGGTTTGCGGTCGCGGTGACATCCAAAATTACGTCGTCTAACCCCAACAGCGGACGTACATCTGAGCCGACTTTGAGGTTTTCCCCAGTAAAAATATGAATTCCGTCTACATCAGTTGGTAAACCGAGTTCTTCTAAAGAACAAATCATTCCTTGAGAAGGTACCCCGCGTAATTTTGCAGGCTTAATCTTTAAATCTTTATTTGGCAGGTAAGTACCGACCGTCGCAACTGGCACATAAATATCTGCTCGCACGTTCGCAGCACCGCAGACAATATTTAAGTTTTCACCTCCACCCACATCAACCTGACAAACGCTGAGTTTATCGGCGTTTGGGTGCTGTTCGCGTTCAATAACTCTCCCAATAACAACCCCATCAGCCCAGGTACGACGGTCTTCAATATCTTCGACTTCAAACCCCGCCATCGTCAGTGTTTCTGCGAGGTCTTCGGGACTTAATTTTAACTCTACAAGTTCCTGTAACCAATTTAAAGAAATACGCATGGAATATATTTGCTTATGCGATTAAAAATAGCGAATCAACACGCACAAACTATTTTAGATGGGAATGGGGTTGAAAGACCGAAGGGTATTGACAGTTACTCCAATATTTTCGTTTTAGGCAAATTCAAATCTCGAAATAAATCGCTATAAGAATGATAATCATGTTTAGGGGGAATAGAAGACAATACGGTTGAGTTAACGATATCTAAATATTGTCGCTCATTCCTAGTCCTTGTTAAAAAGGATGAAACTAAGCCCCCATTTCTAAGGGGGGTTGGGGGGATCGAACCTTAACTGAACTGTATTGGAATACAAGAGGTAGACAGCAGCGAATAACTCTTAGCGCTGATAAAAAACTTCATAACATGATTATCATTATCAGCTTGGAGAAAGGAGGATCAATAAAAAACCCGGAAATATCCTTTATCGATCAATATCGAGAATATCAGCAACTAGACCTGTTTGCAGTTCTAACTTCTGACGAATTTTTCTGCCATTTTTTCTACCACTGACAAACACAACCTGCTTCTGAGAACCTTCTGCTTCTCCCTCGTAACGTATTGCGATTGTAGACTTCTTTTGCTTTGCGAATAATCCCCAGACTCCCAAAGCGAGAACCGCACCAACATCAGTTTTACTTTTTTCAGAGTATGAGAAAGACTTAATTGTCTTCATTGGAATAACAACTTCTTGTGTATTCTTTTCCCCTCCTAAAACATCCAATCCCTCCCCAATTTCAAAATACAGCTTAACTTGATCGTCGCTAAGATCAACTTTGCAACGCTTTCCTTTTTCCTCACCAGTGAAAAGACATTTAGCTTTTTCCCCAGAACGAGTATCAAGAGAAATAGGAGATGTCGCTTTATAACCTCCACATTCAGAGTTAGAAGGAAACTTTGAGCAGATGCTTTGGAGGTCATCAACCTCTTTAGCTTGTACAACTTCTGATAGTGTTGCAAACTGCATACATAACAAAACCGGTAACAATACTAGCTTAGTAAGTTTCATATGTTTAGGAGGTAGTATCTATTTGGACGTTTGTTCCAGAAAATATCATTAGTAAGTTGATTGTAATTATCCGCTTTATTTCGGAGGCTAACTCACAACTATAATTGCATATTAGACCCTAAATAAGTATTTGTATGTTCTTAAAATAACATTCAAATACTTGTTTACAGATAATTTAGAAGAAAATCAGAGGATTGAGGAGGTTTGCTGCTTGGCACTAATATTACGACCCAAAAGTCTTAAAAATTCAAAACCTCTGCTTAAAAAAACAGAGGATGAAAAAAAATAATCGCAAGTTATAAGTTAGCAGTATTTTAAAAGATATTGCCGTCTGTACATAAAGCGGATTGCGGATACATAATTTTAGGACTTACGCAAGCCCCCCTTTTTTAAGAGGGGTTGGGGGGATCTCAATGTTTAGAATAATAGTTTTTTTGTTCTTGTTGCGTAAGTCCTGAATTGGTGCAAGTAAGTTTTTAACAGGTAAGAAAACGAATAAAAGTAAATTAATCCAAATCGTTAATATAAAAATTAAGCATTAACAAAGTTAATGCGCTTGCGAATAATATTGTATTTTAGGTAGATACACTGTCAAAATAAACCATATAGACAAAATAATTAAATAATAACTGACTTTACGGCACTAATTAATTGCTGTCTAGTAAAAGGTTTTGTCAGATATGCATTAGCTCCCTGTCTCATTCCCCAAATCCGGTCAATATCTTTGTTTTTAGAACTACAGAAAATAATCGGTATTTTTTGCGTAGTCAAATCTCGTCTTAGTTTACGACAAAATTCAAAACCGCTCATTCCCGGCATTACTACATCTGAAATAATCGCATCTGGTTGATGTAGCTGCGCTTTTTCTAACCCGTCTTTAGCATTAGTTGCTCGGATTACCGTATACCCACTATCAGTCAAGAAAATATTCATTAACTCCAACTGAGAAGGAGTATCTTCAACAACCAAAATTGTAGCCATATTTTATCCTTACGATTTACATTTATTAGTAATTTGCTCGAATCAAAGCCAGCACTAAAGATAATCCTTAATTTATATTTCAGAAGTTTAGATATAACTTATATTGATGCAATTAATCAAGTTAAATGCATGAACACCATTTTGAGTAAATCTGCACGAGTAAAAGGTTTAGTTAAATAGCCACTAGCTCCAACCAATCTCGCTTTTACTTTATCTACAAATCCCTTACTTCCCGTTACCATAACAATGGGAGTATTTTTAAACTTCGAGTTATTCCTGATGATCCGGCACAATTCATAACCATCAATTCCTTCCATATTCAAATCTAATAAAATTAAATCTGGCTGATGTCGAATAATTGACATTACAGCTTTAAGAGGATTATCAATAGTCACAACAGAAAAACTTTCATCTTCTAAGAAACGACTAATTTCTTTGAGCATTACCGGACTATCATCCACAGAAACAATTTTGTAAACTTTTCGTGGTGGTAAGGTTTCCGCAGGAAGGGTAGGCTTAATCCGATCTGGTTTTACAACTTGTTCAACTTTTTCTGCGGTCGGAGAAGAAAGAGCAACAGACTGAATTGTGACTTTATTGACAGGAATTTGTTGCTTTTGTGGGGGAATACTCGGCTTTGGTTTGGTAGTTACTGTTGATGTTGTTTCTATTTTATTAGTTACTTCCGTCTTAATAAGTTGCGTTACCTTACTGTTAGTATGGGATATCTCACCATTAGTTTTAGGTAGTTTATCAAACGGTGGATCTGGTTCATGGAGTAAAATCGCTCCACTTTGGATATGAGGATATAAACTCCGTGCTAACTGTAGTTCATCTTGATTCATGATTACAGCAAGATGACGCAGACTAAATCCTTTCATCCAGTTAACTAAATTCGGCTGAATTTCTGAGATTTTCTGTATATGACTTTTTGTATTAATCCATAAATAAGGACGTTGAAATACAGAAGTAATATGTGGGGCAAGATTTCGCCAAGATTGCAATCTATCTTGAGAAACTAGTAATAGTTTTTCTGCATCCAATCGACAAATTTTCGGGGATAAAGTTAAATTCTTATGAAATTCATATGTACCTTGTTTAATTAGTAAAAATGATTCCACAACTTCTTTGACTAACTCTTGAATTAGTATCGCTGCTTGTGTAGGATTCAAATGTCTTTGAGTTACTAGCCAGCAAATTGCTTGATAATCTGGAGGCTGTTGAGAAGACGCAAGTTCTGATAAATTTTCTATAGTTTGAACTGACTTGTTTTGCGAATCTGGTTCAAACATCATGCGTAACTGCACCCGAATTTCGCTGGTCAATGCGGGTATTTGAACCGATAATCGACGTAAATGACGTTCCAGGCGATCGAAAGGCTCTATAGAATGAGTAGCATAAGCAATTTTGCCTTCTTCTAAGTAAATCCACCAGTTAACCGAATTACTTTGAACTTGTAAACAAGTGTTCTCAAAGCAACTAGACAAGTGTCTTAATAAACTTAAGGGAGGCAATTTTGTAAAGGTTGCAAAATTATTCATATAGCATGGAGAATTACAGTAAATAACCCAAAATATTTGTAAGCATCAATTGAATCCAGCTAAGTATTAAAGAGTAAATATTCTACATCAATCAATTTGTTCTCTTATAACATGGATATATTACCAGCTAAAAATATTACATCACAGCTTAATTGTTACATTTGTTTTTACAATATCCGAGTCAACAATACATCACCTAACCTTTAAGAAACTTACTATTCATTTTTATTTTCAGTTAATTAACTCTCTTTTTAAGAAGAGATAATTTTCATCCCCTAGGTATTTCATCTAATTTGGGTTTTTTCTACATATAATCTTTAAGTTTCCGCGTATGCATAGGTACGGATTTATTGTATTCTAGTTCTATTATGTATATTAACCCTTACAGTTAAAAACCATTGTTAATCAATGTTCCAGAAAAATACTTATGATTTATCAAATAACAATAAAGATATGTTAGATCTTATAAGCAATTATGCATTAGTAATCTGCGAACAGTAAAAAAAATATCTATCGTTTAAAATGCCACAGCTATAATTTGTTTGGGGCTTTAAACTATTTACTTTGATAAATCAAAAATCCTACCTTAGAACTTCAATATAGCACTGAAAGTTATGTCCGATACCTTAAGACTAGACGAAGTAGTTGATTTCGCGGAGAACCCCGAACCTCGTTGTCCTTGCGTACTATTGTTAGATACATCCGGGTCGATGCAAGGAGCGCCAATAGATGCTTTAAATCAAGGCTTGCTTAGTTTTAAGGATGAACTAACTAAAAATCCTTTAGCATCAAGAAGAGTAGAAGTATCCATAGTTACTTTTGATAGCAATATCAACGTAGTACAAGATTTTGTGACTGCCGACCAATTTACTCCGCCCATATTAACAGCACAAGGTTTAACAACTATGGGTGCTGGCATTCATAAATCTTTGGACTTGATTCAAGAACGTAAAGCTCAGTATCGCTCTAACGGTGTAGCTTATTATCGTCCTTGGATATTTATGATTACCGATGGTGAACCACAAGGAGAACCCGACGAGGCGATCGATCAAGCATCGTCTCGGTTGCAAAGCGACGAATCAAATAAGCGCGTAGCCTTTTTCTCTGTGGGAGTAGAAAATGCCAACATGATGCGCTTGAGTCAATTAACCGTGCGTACTCCTTTAAAGCTGAACGGATTAAACTTTGTGGAAATGTTTGTCTGGTTATCTGCTAGTATGTCAGCAGTCTCTCATTCCAAAGTAGACGAGCAAGTAGCTTTACCGCCAATTGGCTGGGGTTCTGTTTAATATAGTTCAAGTACAACTAAGCAGCCCTAGATCGAGGTAAGTTTATGAATTCAAGACAAAAGCTTCACTGGCGGGTAGTGGGTGCATCAGTTTGTGGAACTAGCCACATTAAGAACTCCCTGCTTTGTCAGGATGCCCATCACTGGCAGATGTTGCCAGATAATATTTTAGTGGCAGCCGCAGCAGATGGTGCGGGGAGTGCGAGTCTTGGGAAAGTAGGAGCTATGGTAGCAGTAGAAGCAGCAATTGAAAACATATGTGTGAAGCAGTTTAACCAAAGCACCCTTGCCTCGGACAGTTCGGCGAAGGCAATATTGAGCGAAGCGATTTTGGCTGCAAAAACAGCAGTTGAGGAAGAAGCCATAGCTTCAAATAGACCACCAAAGGATTTATCAACAACTTTAATTGTTGTAGTAGCAACGCCTAGCGTCGCCGTGGTGGCTCAAATAGGGGATGGTGTTGCAGTTGCTAAAGATAGCATGGGTAACTTGTCAGCTTTGACCTTCCCTGATAGCGGCGAGTACATTAACGAAACCAGCTTTCTAACCTCACCGACTGCTTTGGATTCAGTACAGGTAAATGTATGGCGACAGGGTATTACCAATATTGCGATTCTTACGGATGGGTTGCAAATGCTAGCAATAAATATGGCAGTAGGTTTACCCCACAAGCCGTTCTTTTTACCTTTATTTGACTTTGTAGCGAATGCCCAAGAATTAAAAGGAGCAAAAGAGCAACTAGTAAAATTTTTGCGTTCCGAAAAAATTACCCAACGTACTGATGATGATCTAACTTTAATCATAGCGGCATTAAGCGATGAATAATCGTTCTAACTATAATGTTCAACCGCAGTCAAATTTAAACAACAAAGTGTAATTTTAAATAAAATGCAGGTACTACGTCTTAGCAATCAAAAAAATATTCCGATTGACCTCAACATCAGTTTGGGGCGTGGTGGTGAAGCGTGCATCTATACAATACAGTCAGATGCCGAAATGGTTGCCAAAGTTTATCACAAGCCTACGCTTGAGAAAGCCCGTAAGCTAGAAGCGATGGTTCTTCACCCACCGGAAAATCCTACGGCATCTTTAGGACATATCTCAATTGCTTGGCCTTACGAACTGATTAGAGCGGCAGACGGTAGCAACCAAATTATTGGTTTTACAATGCCGCGCATCCGGGGAATGCGTCCGATTATTGATTTTTACAATCCTAGGACTCGTCGTCAGCATTGTCCTTTATTTAACTATCAGTACCTCATACGCACTGCTCGAAATTTGGCTGCGGCATTTGCGGCTCTGCACGCAAGCGGATATTGTGTCGGAGATGTGAATGAATCGAATATTTTAGTTAGCGATACGGCATTGGTCACGGTGGTAGACACGGATTCGTTTCAGGTGCGAGACCCAGAAACCGATACCGTTTATCGTACCCCCGTAGGTAAGCCAGAATTTACCCCCCCTGAACTACAAAATAAAACATTTTCCGAGTGCGATCGCGCTATTCCTCACGATTTATTTGGTTTAGGAGTGCTGATATTTCAACTTTTAATGGAAGGTACCCATCCATTTTCTGGAATTTTTCAAAGTGTAGGCGAACCACCACCGTATGAAGGACGCATTGCCAAAGGGCATTTTACCTACAGCGTCAATCGTCGCGTACCTTATAGCCCTACACCAATTGCACCATCTTGGAACATTCTTCACCCTACCTTACAACAACTTTTTGTCCGTTGTTTTGAAGATGGTCATAACAACCCCAACATTCGTCCTAACGCTCAAACCTGGCTGCTGGCGCTAGCTGAAGCCGAAGAGGCTCTGGTGCGATGTCAGAAAAACCCCCAACATCTCCACGGTAAACATCAGCATAAATGTCCTTGGTGCGAACGTAGTGCAAAATTAGGCGGAAGAGACCCTTTCCCTTCAATTCAAGCCGTAGAAACCAAACAGCATTTGCAGCCGCGTCCCAAGCCCAAACGGCGACGTACAGCCCCAACTCCTAGAAGACGGACTGCTGCTATAGCAACTGCACCGAGACAAACCGTTACTTATCGTCGTAACCCGCAAGTTTTTCATAATTCCTACTATCAGCCGCGTCAAAAGCCAAGATTTTACCCGGTGATTTTGTGCTTACTTGGCTTTTTGACATTGGGCTATTTAGATATAGTGACAAAGTTTACATCCTCGACCGTTGATAAAAATCAATATGCTCAACAAACTTTGATTGGTTCCAAAGCAGTCGAAAATAGCGGTAGTACGGATTATTATAAGCAGGGTCGTACTGCCTACAAAGGACAAAAATACGAAGAAGCTATTACTAATTTTGCCCAAGCAATCCAAAAAAATCCCGATGATTCAAAGGCTTACGTTAATCGCGGCAATTCGCATTACAACTTAAAAGAATATGAAGCGGCCCTAAGTGACTACACTCATGCCGTAACCTTAAATCCAAGTGAAGTCAAAGCTTTTGTGAATCGCGGTAACGTCCGGTATATGCTTGCCGAATATAGCAGCGACCCAGATAAAGAATATAAATTGGCAATTGATGATTACAATCAAGCCCTCAGAATTGACCGTGACGAAGTAGAAGCTTATATCAGAAGAGGTATTGTTCGTTCTCAAATAGCTAAATTTAGCGGAGATTCTCAGAAAGATTATTTACGAGCGATCGCCGATTTTAATCAAGCATTACAAATTGAGTCATCAAGACCAGAAGCTTTTTATCAAAGAGGTTTAGTTCGCTATCAATTAGCTCAATATAGCAGCAACTTTGAGCAAGAATATAAAAAAGCTCTTGAAGATTTTAACCTAGCATTGCAACTTAATTCTAAGCTACCAAAAGTTTATCTCAAACGAGGTTTAGTTCGTTACGAACTTGCACAATATGGAGGAGATGAATCTAATATGTATCGTCAACAAGCGATGGAAGATTTACAAAAAGCTGCTAAAATCTCCCTTGAGCAAGATGACATGGATAATTATCAGCAAGCGCTCAGCAGCATCTGCGTTGTTGTTGACAATAAATGCGACACTTTATTTCAAAAAACAAGCGTAATCGCACAGTAAAATTAGCTCGGATATCAAATATTTATTTGCTGTTAGCTGTTACAAATGTAGTGGGAGCTAATAATTTATAGTGAGTTATTAAGTTATATTTTTAGATTCAAGAAATGTGTTAATTTAATCAGCGCGGATGCGAGATAATCTTGCTTCCGCGCTGATTAAGTATAAATGTACTTAATATAGCGGTTTTCAATTGGGTGCAATAAGTAGGTTGGCGTTGAAAATTATAATTAGGGCAGGCAGTAGGCAGTAGGCAGTCGGCAGTAGGGGTAAGAGTTTAAGGCTAATTAACATTCTGTTACATGATTCGGTTTATTTCTGCCGACTTACTTACACGCTCAACCTCACCGAGTAAAATTTTAAGGTCTGAGCAAGACGGATTTATCCGTGGTAATGACTCTACCGAAGCCCCTAAATTTAATTTATGGGGCATTAATTACGAATTACGAATTATACTCACCCCCTTCCCCTGTCCCTTATTAAGGAGAGGGGTGAGGTTCAATATGTACTCAAGTCAACCGTAATTCGCTATATTTGCGTATGTTGTATTTCAACATATAAGTTATGAGTGTTTGGTAATGCGTTAGTGTAGTGCGACGCTGCGCGAATCTGCGCTTACGCACACGCTCGCTGCTTTTAGCTCGATAGTTGTAACGAGCAAGCAAGATGCGGTCTTTACGGACACGTTATACGAACGCACTACAAATTGGTTAAATGGCGATCGCAAAATCCTTCTTCTACCTTTTGCTTCTTCGTTAATCTAAAAATACTGATATAACTACCTTCTAGCTAGTATAATTTTTAATTATTTTTAGTAATATTACTGAGAAAAAGGGATTAGATAGATTTACTATATTCTTGGATTCCCAATGATTGATTAGTTGTTATATTGTGAGAAATTAAATGGTAACTATTTAAAATATCTATTGTCTGCTGTCTCTTCTTGGGCGGATAATTCGTCACCAACGCGGTTAATTTTGGAATATTAGACAAACTTAGAGTACAAGTATTTGAGAGTGACTTATATAAAAAATTATGTAAATAGATCGTTAGGGACAAAAATTATAAACAAAAGATATTTTACTTCGCTGATGCAATTATTCTTTGATTTTGAGAGTAAAAGTCAAGCAATAAGGTCAATTAGCTCTAAAATGCCCTCAAAACTAAGCTTAAACAGTAACAATAGATTTTAATTTTTAAATTTACTGAGAGAATAATAGCTAATTATCCAGATTATACTTAATGATTTAAGTAACTAAGGCAGGAGATTGGTTGATCGTTCATAAATTATATTTCCGTATTTTATATATTAACTTTTGATCAAAATAAATTTATTGATACTTCACTTTATTCTACAAAAACTTTGTTTTATAGCCTTTATTCTGCTAGAATCTTCGCTTTTTGAACGATACTTTTTTACTAAACCAAGCTTTTTCATTTTTTTACAGACAAAACAGCTATATTTATCTGGTCTTTACAATTTCCAGTAAAAATACGGTTAGATTGTATACTTAGAAAAATCAAA
The DNA here is from genome assembly GCF_034931125.1 of Rivularia sp. UHCC 0363. NCBI lineage: Bacteria > Bacillati > Cyanobacteriota > Cyanophyceae > Nostocales > Rivulariaceae > Rivularia > Rivularia sp. UHCC 0363. The sequence goes on from NZ_JAYGHM010000053.1 coordinate 18,130, forward strand.
ATAGATTTTCTAAATTCGGGTCGAAAATCGCAAGATAATTATTCAATCATCTATTTAAGAGATTAGAGGCAGTTTTTATGAAAGCAGTAATTTTGGCTGGAGGTCTTGGTACGCGCTTAAGTGAAGAAACTAGCGTTAGACCAAAACCGATGGTAGAAATTGGTGGGAAGCCAATTTTGTGGCACATCATGAAAATCTATTCCGCTCACGGTATCAATGACTTCATTATTTGTTGTGGTTATAAGGGTTACATAATTAAGGAGTATTTTGCTAACTACTTCTTACATATGTCGGACGTGACCTTTGATATGCGGTTTAATCAGATGAACGTGCATTCTGGTTATGCAGAACCTTGGCGCGTCACCTTGGTAGATACAGGAGATAATACTTTAACGGGTGGACGCTTAAAGCGAGTCAAAGAGCATATCGGTAACGAAACTTTTTGCTTTACCTATGGTGATGGTGTTAGTAACGTTAATGTTACTAATCTGATAAAATTTCATCAAGAACAAAAATCTTTAGCAACTTTAAGCGCAGTACAGCCACCAGGACGTTTTGGTGCGATTGTTCTAGGACAAGAACAAACTAAGATTACTAACTTCCGGGAAAAACCAGACGGAGATAACGCTTGGATTAACGGTGGCTTTTTTATATTAGAACCTCAAGTTATTGATTTTATTGAAGGTGATTCCACTGTTTGGGAAAAAGAGCCATTAGAAAAGCTGGCTGACATGGAACAGTTATCTGCTTACAAGCATGATGGCTTTTGGCAACCAATGGATACTTTAAGAGATAAGAATTATTTAGAAAACCTTTGGAAAAACAACGAAGCTCCTTGGAAGGTTTGGTAAATGAATATAAGTTATAAGTTTTCAATTATTCTACTTATAACTTTTAAGCTTAAATTATTGTAAATTGTTTGATTACAGGGGAGCAAATTTGAATGTATGATTTCGTAATTGTCGGTGGGGGTATAGTCGGTCTTTCTACGAGTATGGCATTAGGAGAACGCTATCCCCAAGCAAGAATTTTAGTTTTGGAAAAAGAAAATCAAGTCGCGTTGCACCAAACTGGCAATAATAGCGGTGTGATTCACTCAGGTGTTTATTATAAGCCCGGTAGCTTTAAAGCAAAGTTTTCCCGTGAAGGTTGTCGTTCGATGGTGCAATTTTGCCAAGAACACGACATTGACCATGAAGTCTGCGGTAAAGTGATTGTGGCAACTTCTCCCCAAGAACTTCCTCGTTTAGAAAACCTCTATAAGCGAGGTTTAGAAAATGGGATAGAAGTTAAAAAAATTACTAGCGAACAAGTAAAAGAAATCGAACCCCACGTCAGCAGTGTCGCTGGAATTTGGGTAGCATCAACTGGAATTGTTAACTATAAACAAGTTTGCCAGAAATACGCCGAAATCATTGAAAAACAGGGCGGAGAAATTAAATTTAATACCAAAGTTGAGAAAATAGTTAATAGCGGTGAAAACCAGGTTTTAGAAACCAATAATGGTAGCTTTGAGACTCGTTTTGTAATTAACTGCGCGGGTTTGTACTCCGACCGTGTAGCCAAATTAGGTAACGTCGATCCCCAGGCTAAAATTGTACCTTTCCGGGGAGAATATTACGAACTAACTCCAGAAAAACGTCATTTGGTAAAAGGTCTAATTTATCCAGTTCCCAACCCAGATTTTCCTTTTCTCGGCGTTCATTTTACCAGAATGATAGATGGTACAGTTCATGCCGGACCGAATGCCGTACTTAGTCTCAAACGTGAAGGTTATAAAAAAACAGATTTTAATTTACGTGATTTTGCGGAAGTAATGAGCTATCCAGGCTTTTGGAAACTAGCAGCGAAGCACTCAGATGAAGGGATCAAAGAAATTATCCGATCCTACAGTAAAGCAGCCTTTGTCAAAAGCTTGCAAAACTTAATTCCGGAAGTGCGATCGCAAGATGTAGTTCCGACCCATGCAGGAGTTCGCGCTCAAGCTTTAATGAACGATGGTAAATTAGTAGACGACTTTTTAATTGTTAAAACTAAAAACTCCGTTCATGTGTGCAATGCTCCTTCTCCAGCAGCTACTTCTTCTATCGAAATTGGTAAAGCTGTAGCCGCAGAAATTCCAGAAATTGCACATCTCAAACCAGCAGCAGTCAATTGCTAAAAATTGTCGCAAAAAATCTCTATCTGAATAACTAATAATAAATAGGAATTATTTCAATGAAAATTCTCGTTACTGGTACAGAAGGTTATCTGGGTTGTTTGCTAGCTCCTTTGTTAATCGAACGGGGACATGAAGTTATTGGTGTGGACACTGGTTATTATAAAGTTGGTTGGCTGTACAACGGGACTCAAACAACTGCTAAAACTTTAAATAAAGATATTCGTCACATCACCGTAGAAGATTTACAAGGTGTAGAAGCGATAGTTCACATGGCTGAACTTTCCAACGATCCCACCGGACAATTATCACCAAATATTACTTACGATATCAATCATGTAGGTTCGGTTCGTCTAGCTAAACTAGCCAAACAAGCGGGTGTGCGTCGCTTCGTATATATGTCTTCCTGTAGCGTTTATGGTGTTGCTACTGAGGGTGATGTTACCGAAGAATCCCCAGTCAACCCGCAAACTGCTTATGCAGAATGTAAAACCTTTGTAGAACGAGATATCAAACCGCTTGCTAGCGATGATTTTTCACCGACCTTCATGCGGAACGCAACCGCTTTTGGTGCTTCCCCAAGAATGCGCTTTGATATTGTACTAAATAACTTAGCTGGTTTAGCCTGGACTACCAAAGAAATTAAAATGACTAGCGATGGTACTCCTTGGAGACCGTTGGTTCATGCGCTAGATATTTCTAAATCAATTATTTGCGCTTTGGAAGCTCCTCGCGATATCATACACAACCAAATATTTAATGTTGGGGATACTGCGAATAATTATCGAGTTAAGCAAATAGCTGAATTTGTAGCTGAAGCCTTTCCGGGATGTAAATTGAGCTTTGGTGATAATGCTTCAGATAATCGCAGCTATCGAGTATCTTTTGAAAAAATTAATACTCTTTTACCAGGCTTTAAATGCGATTGGGATGCACGTTTGGGAGCCAAACAACTAGCTGATGTGTTCGGTGAGATTGATATGACCGAGGAAATATTTTTCTCTAGAGGTTTTACCCGTTTAAAACAGTTAGAGTATTTGATTCGCACCCAACAAATCGATAAAGATTTCTTCTGGGCTAAAAAATAGGAAAGCTATATTTCATCTAAATCAAATCGGTACGGTTACGATAAATAGCCGTACCCAAATATCCAAAAACAAAATCTTTAATAGGTTGCCATGATTTTTACCGAAACCGGACTTCAAGGGGCTTACACTATCGACTTAGAAGAAAAACACGATACTCGTGGCTTCTTCGCTCGTACTTTTTGCGCTAAAGAATTAGAAGCACATGGTTTAAAGTCAGTAGTTGCTCAATGTAATTTATCCTTTAACCATAAGAAAGGTACTTTGCGGGGAATGCACTATCAAGTAGCTCCCGCAGCAGAAACAAAATTAGTTCGCTGCACAAAAGGTGCCATCTATGACGTAATTATTGATATGCGTCCCGAATCTCCTTCCTACTTACAACATTTCGGTGTGGAATTAACCGCAGACAACCACCGCGCTTTATACATTCCGGAAATGTTTGCTCACGGCTACCAAGCACTGACCGATGGCTGTGAAGTTATGTATATGGTAGGTGAATTTTATACACCGGGCTACGAGAAAGGGTTGCGTTATGACGACCCGTTTTTTAACATCCAATGGCCGCTCGAAGCAACTGAAATGTCTGAAAAAGATACTCAGTGGCCCCTGATGAGAATGATGACCGTTGGTGGTGCTTCCTAAATTATTCTTAAGCTAATTTATACAATGCCATAATATGTGAGAAGTTGATTTAATAAACAAATTAAAAAAATAAAATATATTTAGGCATTGGTATTAGTCAGTTTTACATAGAAAACGCAAAAATCTATTACTCAAACCAGGATATCTAACAGGAGTTTAATTCATGATTATTATAGACCGCGCTTTACAAGCACGCGCCGAAGCAGGAAACCCAGTAAAAGTAGCAATGATTGGTGCTGGGTTTATGGGTCGCGGTATTGCCAATCAAATTGCTAATTCAGTTCCTGGAATGGAGTTGGTAGCGATTTCCAATCGTAATTTAGATGCAGCGAAGCGGGCTTATACAGAAGCTGGAATTGAAACAGTTAAAGAAATTTCCAACGTTACGGATTTGGAAGATGTCATCAAAAAAGGTGGATACGCAGTCACAGAGGATGCAATGCTGCTGTGTCGCGCTGAAGGTATTGATGCAATTATTGAAGTAACTGGAGCGATTGAATTTGGCGCTCATATTGTGATGGAGGCGATCGCTCATCGCAAGCATATCATTATGATGAATGCGGAGCTTGACGGTACTATTGGCTGTATTTTGAAAGTTTACGCCGATCAAGCCGGAGTTATCCTCTCAGCTTGTGACGGGGATCAACCGGGAGTAGAAATGAATCTCTATCGGTTTGTCAAAAGTATTGGTTTGACTCCGTTGCTGTGCGGAAACATCAAGGGACTGCAAGACCCCTATCGCAACCCTACCACTCAAGAAGCATTTGCCAAGCAGTGGGGACAGAAGCCTCACATGGTAACTAGCTTTGCCGACGGAAGCAAAATTTCCTTTGAACAAGCAATTGTTGCGAACGCTACGGGAATGAAAGTTGCCCAACGGGGAATGTTGGGATACGACTTTAGAGGTCATGTGGATGAAATGACCTCGATGTATGATGTAGAACAACTCAAGCAACTTGGCGGTATTGTTGATTATGTTGTGGGTACCAAACCCGGTCCGGGAGTATTCGTTTTTGCAACTCACGACGACCCCAAACAGCAACACTATCTCAATCTGTATAAGTTGGGTGAAGGACCTCTTTACAGTTTCTATACCCCCTATCACTTGTGCCACTTTGAAGTACCATTGTCAGTAGCTAGAGCCGTACTATTTGATGATGCGGTAATGGCTCCATTGGCTGGTCCTCTAGTCGATGTAGTAACTACCGCCAAAATTGACCTCAAAGCAGGAGAAACTCTTGACGGTATTGGCTACTATATGACCTACGGTCAATGCGAAAACTCCGAAATAGTTCGCGAACAAAACCTGCTCCCAATGGGACTAGCCGAAGGTTGTCGTTTAAAGCGAGACATTGCTAAAGACCAGGTTCTTACCTATGATGACGTAGAATTACCCCAAGGTAGACTTTGCGACCAATTGCGAGCCGAACAAAACGCAAAATTTGCTTCATCAAAAACCTTGGCAATAGCTAGATAAAATAACGAACAAAAACCCATGCGTTACGCGATCGGTTGACCTAAGTAACTCAGAAGAAATAAGTTGTGTAGTGAAGGATTCTTAACTCAAATATTTAGATCTTCTTCACTTCACTTCACTTAGTTAAAGTAGTTAAAAATTAATCAAGCTTTGCCAGGATATTTATGCAAACAAATTTAGTTAAGCGTGTAGCAGATAACATAGCCATAGTCGCAAATAAAATCCAAGGTCGTCTCGAAAGAAGGCGTATGGTTTCGCTCAAACCAAATAAACCTGCAATTGGAAACGTACTTATATCCTATATCGTTAGTCCATTTACTTTGAAACCGGGTGAGCCTGTCCCAACTTTTCATACTCAACATTGGGAATGCTTGCAAATGGCTAAAACTTTTTTAGACTTCGGCTATAACGTTGATGTTATAACCTTCGCTAACGATGTATTTATTCCCAAAAAAGACTATGCCTTTTTCGTGGAGACACGTTGGAATTTACAGAGATGCGTGCCGCTTCTGAATAAGGATTGTATAAAAATCTTTCATTCAGATACAGCACATCTTTTGTTTCATAACGCAGCCGAAGCGAACAGATTGTTAAAGTTGCAGCAAAGACGCGGTATTACTTTAAGTCCAAAAAGATTTGAGCAGCCAAACAAAGCCATCGAATCCGCCGATTGCGCTACGGTTTTGGGTAACGAATTTACGATGAACACATTGAGATACGCGAATAAACCGCTGTATCGAGTTCCTATTTCTGCTCCTCGGCTGTATTCTTTTCCTGAAGATAAAGATTTTTCAGCTTGTCGTAAAAACTTTCTTTGGTTTGGTAGCGCTGGCTTTGTTCATAAGGGATTAGATTTACTTTTAGAAGCCTTTTCCGAAATGCCAGATTATCATTTGACCATTTGCGGACCAATTGACAAAGAGCCAGATTTTCAAACAGCTTTTAATAAAGAACTTTATCAAACTCCTAACATTCATACAGTTGGTTGGGTTGATGTCAACTCCCAAAAGTTTTTAGACATTGTTAATAATTGCCTGGGTATTATTTATCCTTCCTGTTCTGAAGGTGGTGGGGGATGCGTAATCAACTGTATGCATACAGGTCTAATTCCGATTGTTAGTTACGAATCAAGTGTAGATGTTCGCGATGATTATGGAGTTATTTTAAAAGAAAATTCTGTGGCAGAAATTAAGCAGAGTATTCAGGATATTTCCAGATTAAATCCATCGCAACTCGAACAAATGGCGAGAAATTCCTGGAAATTTGTCAGAAAAAATCATACTAGAGAAAGATTTGCTCAAGTTTATCAAGAGACTATTGAAAAAATCATGTTGCAGCAGGGTGTAAAACAAGAGTTATTAACCTATGTCTAAATTGTCTTTGAATCAATTACGAATTACTTTAGGAGCCGCAGTTAGAGATACGAACTATAATGTACTCTACAATTGGCTGTTGCGTTTTAAAAGCAAACCTCTTGAGGTGAGTAAAAAATCGGCTATAGTCTTTTCTCCCCATCAAGATGACGAAACTATCGGTTGTGGAGGTGCGATCGCCCTGAAGCGTTCCCAAGGAATACCAGTCAAAGTTGTGTTCCTTACAGATGGACGTTACGGTAGACCTGATTGGATTGAGCCGGAGAATATTATCGGATATCGCCAACAAGAAGCGAACAGCGCTTTGAATATTTTGGGAGTTGAACCATCACAAACGCAATTTCTAGGTGTTGCCGATGGAACCCTAACTCAATTATCTGCCGAACAGCGAAACTTATTAATTGCTAAATTAGTGGAGATCATCCAATCCTTCGCACCGCAAGAAGTTTACGTTCCACATCATGACGATGGACATCCAGACCATGAAGCAACTTACTCTTTGGTTAGCAGTGCGATTAAAGCTTCTAAAATGCCGATAGAACTTTTACAATATCCAATTTGGATGTTGTGGCGGAGTCCCCTATCAACTCATAAATATTTGCAGAAACAAAGCAAAGCTTACCGCTTATTTATCGGTGATTCTCAAGAGAAGAAACAACAGGCAATTGCAATTTATAAATCGCAAACTCCAAATCTACCTTCTAGCTTGAAACAGGCAGCAAGTTCACCTTATGAAATGTTTTTCAAAGATTAAGTAGATTTATGAATATTGACACGAAATCATCATCTAAAATATTAAAATTAAGTTAATCTTATATTTATATATAACGGTGAATTAGTCACAATCGTTTTCTTAATTAACTTTTTTATATGCCTGTGATCGAACTGTCATTTTATAGTGAACAACATGAAAGTTGCTTTAGTCCATGATTACTTAACCCAAAAAGGTGGCGCGGAACGAGTATTTGAATTACTTTGCAAACGTTTTCCTGAAGCTGATATTTTTACATCTTTATACGATGCTCAAAAAACTATCGATCTCGGCGATCGAATAGTCAATACGACTTACTTACAAAGTATCCCTGGAGCAGCAAAATACTTCCGTCTCATGGCTCCCTTTTATTTTCCTGCCTTTCGAGCTTTAGACTTACAAGAGTATGATTTAATTATTAGTAGTAGTACTAGTTTTGCGAAAGCGGTGCGAAAAAGCCCCAAGGCACGCCACGTTTGTTTTTGTCACAACGTTACCCGCTTTCTATGGGATACGGAAACTTATCTTAGAGAATATGCTGACTATCAATATTTTGCTCCGTTAATTGAGAAAATTTTTCAGTTAATGAGAAATGTAGACTTAACTTATGCCCAAGAGCCAGACCTATATATTGCGAATTCTAGCGTTGTTGCGCGACGGATCAAAAGCATTTATGGTAAAAAAGCAATAGTTATTAACTACCCAATTGATACCAGTAAATTTGTTTATTCCGATTCCAAAGAAGACTATTTTCTTGCATCTGCCAGAATGATCGGTTACAAACGACTTGATATAATAATTGAAGCTTTTAACTGGCTGGGATGGCATCTAAAAATATCAGGTGACGGTCCAGAGAAAGAACGGTTACAATCAAAAGCTTTGAAAAATATCGAATTTGTGGGTCACGTATCAGATTTTGAACGTACCCAATTGTTTTCTAAGGCAAAGTCTGTAATAGTTGCAGCCTTAGAAGATTATGGATTAGTTCCGGTGGAGGCAAATGCTAGTGGAACACCAGTAGTTGCCTTCGGAGCCGGAGGAGTTTTAGATACTCAGGTACCTGGTAAAACAGGAGTCTTTTTCAAAAGGCAAACACCTGATTCTCTACAAACCGCATTATTAGAAGCCAGGGAAATCTATTGGAATTACGACAACATCCGCAATCATGCTGTAGCCAATTTTTCGGAAGAGGCATTTTTTAGCAAAGTCGAACAAGTTATCGACCAAACTAATCAAGTACAGCGATCGCAATCTCTGATTTGTTAGCTGAGGAAATTAATAAAGTGAATCAAGCCAGTCTAAGTCCCCATGTAAATCCAGCGGCTGATACAGAACCGGGTTACGGACAGCTGTTTGCGGTATTAATCCGGCGATTTCCTTGGTTTTTGATTGTATTTGTAGCTTCAGTAGGTGCGGGTTATTATATATACAAAAAAACCCCACCTACATACAAGAGTTCAATGGAACTGTTAGTAGAGCCAAATTATCAAGGAACAACTGAAGGAACCGAATTAGAAAAAAACCAGTTTACCGACTCTAGCGTGAAGATAGATACTGCTACGCAGTTGAACTTAATGCGTAGTTCTTCACTTATAAAAGAAGCTGTTGATAAATTAAAGCCAGAATATCCCCAAATAACAGTACAGCAGATAAAAAGCGCTTTATCCTTAGAGCAAGTAAGGTCAAAAGAAGATAATATTGCAACTAAGATTTTTCGCGTCGAGTATACGGGTCAAGACAAGCTCAAGACTCAAAGGGTGTTAGAAGCCATACGGCAAGTTTATCTTGACTATAACCAAGAACAGCAGCGAAAGCGTTTAGGAAATGGTCTGAAAGTTGTCAGGGAACAGAAAAAAAATGTAGCTGACGAGTTAAATCAAGCTGAAGCAAAGTTGTTAAGGTTTCGCAAATCTGAGAATTTAACAGACCCTTCTACACAAGCTAAAGCTTATGAAGATGCTTTAAATAGCGTTCAACAAGAACGAACCACAACTCGCAATCAATATAAAGAAGCTCAAGCTCGACTGAACTCTTTACAGCAACAACTTAAAAGCACTCCCCAGAACGCACTGATTTCTTCTCGCTTGAGTCAGTCAACTCGCTACCAATCCTTGCTGAACGAAATTCAAAAAACCGAACTGGCGATCGGTCAAGCCAATTTGCGTTTTACAGAAAATCATCCCGAAGTTTTAAAGCTTAGGGAACAGTTAGTAGAACAAAAGCAGTTACTCCAGCAAGAAGTAGGAAGAGCTTTAGGAGGAAGTAACGTAGATGCAAACGCGATTAATTCTGCTGAAATACTCAACCAAGGACAGCTAAGTCAGACAGACCTCAACCTTGCTAGCAACTTAGCAGAGACGCAAACAAATTTGTTTTCTTTAGCAGCTCGCGACCAAAGTTTGGCACAAAGAGAAGAGCAATTGAGCGAAGCGCTGAAAAAATTTCCTCTTTTGTTGGCTCAGTATAATCGCTTACAGCCCCAGGTAGATATTAGCCGTCAAAACTTGCAGCGACTGTTAAAAGTAGAACAAGAATTAGAACAAGAACTTAACAAAGGTGGATTTAAGTGGGAAGTAGTTGAACAACCCCAAGAAGGAGATTACCTCGGTCCAAACCTGCAACAAAACCTGTTGTTAGGTGGAGTAGTTGGTTTAATGTTGGGAGGGATAGCGGCTTTTGCTCGGGAAGCGGGTGATGATGCGGTTCGTACTACCGCTGAATTAGAAAAACAAGTTGCCATTCCGCTGTTAGGAACAACTCCTAAACTGCCTCCTGCTAGAGCCAAAGAATCGGTATTTAGATTACCCTTTGGTAAGCCAGAAGTTCTTGCTCCTTGGACTATTCAAGTATTGCAATCACCACCACGCTGGGAATCACTCGACTTAATTTATAAAAATATAGAATTGCTCAATTCTGTTTCCACCTTCAAGTCTTTAATGGTAACTTCAGCTTTACCAGATGAAGGTAAATCAGCTTTGGCTTTAGGTTTAGCGATGAGTGCTGCCCGCTTGCATAAAAAGGTATTATTAATTGATGCCAATTTACGCGACCCTAACGTACACAAGCATTTAAATCTTCCCAACGAACAAGGACTTTCTACTTTACTGACAAATGATGTAGCTTTACCTAACCAGATAACTCTTCAATCTTCAGGTTCATCTTACATAGATATTTTAACCGCAGGACCGATTCCAGAAGACCCTGCAAATCTATTAAGCTCTCCTCGCATGGAAGAATTGATGAGTGCATTTGAAGAAAACTACGATTTGGTGATCCTCGATGGGTCTTCAGTACTTGGTTTAGTGGATGCTTTACTGACTGCATCAACTTGTCGCGGCGTAATCATGGTAGCAAGTATTGGTAGAGTCACTCGTACTCAAGTTGCCCAAGCTACTGCGATGTTAGGCAAGTTAAATCTACTTGGGGTAGTCGCAAATGGAGTTTCAAACTCTGGTTTTAGCTACGTTCCCCACGTTAAGCAACAGCAACTGGCATTGAAAGGAGCCGTGGAAGAGTAGATATAGCCGTTTTTATTCGAGTGAGGTACGCATCATATCGTTATAAGGCAGGGGAGCAGGGGGAATGTACCTCATTTATGCGGCATTGGGCTGTATGTAATTAGTTCATCAAGGCAGCGCTTTCGTTTAAGCGTATGCCTTTTATATTATAAATTCCAATGCTTGTGTTTCTCTGTAGAGTAGCATTCATAGCGTTTTCACTTCCGTAGAATACAGATCCGAACCTCACGCCCTTAGTAAGGAGAGGGCTGAAGTATTATTTTTTACTTCACTCAACCGAAAACGCTCCACGTGATGGAAAATACTTAGATTACTTAAGATAGTCGCAAACGAGAATTTGACAGCTAAATAAACCAACTTTGAATAGTTTTATAAAAATCACATAACATCAAATCAGGTATATATGAATTTTACGTGAATTCCCTAGTATATTTAATTTATTTTAGATGAAGCTGTTGGAATACAGAAAAGTTTATTCAGTCCCAAAAAATATTTATGTTACAATTGCCTAGAATTCTATCGAAATACACTTATTAAGTGTTACGTAAATTTAATTCATAGTAGCTTAATAATAAATAGAATAAACCACTTACTATTTGAAGAATAAATAAAGAATTTATTTTAGATCGCCTTATTCCTATCGTTTCCTATATCCTATTTATTGAATACCGTTGCAAAAATAAAAAAGAATAGCGAAAATTCGTCGATTTATCGGTAGCCTCGTATCTTTTCTTAACATAGCTTTTATATCAAATCGATCAAAAGTATGTAATTCCCGCAACGGCATTTTTTCTATTCATTATTTGCCTGCATCATTTTTTTTTGATGGAAGCGAAGCCAACTATTACGGACAATATAGACGTTTTCTCAAGCTGTATATAAGACAAGCTGTCTACCACCATATAAAACAAAATTGATATGACAACCTCAATAGTTCCGACTTTATACAATAGCGATAGTGCATTAGAATCTAATAGCCTACCCTACTGCACCCTTCAATGGCGGCGTAACCAACTACTAGTTAAATATAAGGGTACAATTAAGCAGCCCTATATGCCTTTACTAGATAACCATGAATCGTTGAAGGAATGCCTAAAACATTCTTCCGTTAAGCTAGTTCGCATAGACCCGGAATTGGGTGAAGAAAAGGTAAGGCTTTGGGCGGATGCCTGTGCGGAAGCTTCTAAGCCAATATATTTATGTATAGGTGCCGACAAAAGCTTAAAGCCAAATAGCTTGTTTTTGTGGTGTTTAAAGCGTTTAACCGAACGAGCGATCGCCAGCGTTTTTTTAGTAGTGCTAAGTCCACTGATGCTGCTATTGGGCTTATTGATGAAAGTAGATGCTCAAGCACCAATATTTGAACGTTCTTGGCACGTTGGTGAAAGAGGTAAATTATTTAAGATCATCAAATACCGGACAAATGCCGACCAAAATATTTATAGCCAAGATTTAGAAAATAGAGAAATACAGGAAAACACCTTGCAACTTACTAGCTGGATGCATAAGTCTGGGCTAGAAAACTTGCCACAGTTGTTAAACGTGCTTCGAGGTGAAATTGGTTTATTTGGTTCTCGTTGCTGGACTTTGGAAGAAGCTATAAGCTTAACTCCCGAAGCAAAAAAGCAACTGAATCATCTACCCGGAATTATGGGTTCGTGGGAAGTAGAGGCTGAATCGAATATATTGCAACATCTAGATAGTCAAACATCATAGTTGATGTGTTGCCTATAAGATTAATGTTATTCATAACTTTACCTTGCGAAACGATAAGTGCCAGCACTTTTAAAAACTATTCAGCTTTTGTGTTGGCATCGTATCCTTGAGGAATAATTACTAAATACTCGTAGAAAAGAAAATAACTATTTATTTCATGCGACTACCATATTAAAAAAGGACTGATGCTTGATTATCCGTGACTTCTACACTTTAAAATATATATATGCAGTTAAAAATATACCAGCCATTAAGCAATTTACTGAAAGCAACAAACTTCTGGCGCGATAATTATTTGGTATTGCGAGAATTTAAACATTTTCGTAAAGTTACTATTTTTGCTTTAATTTTTTCTCTACTAGCAGCAGCTTTTGAAGGTTTTAGTATTGGTTTCTTGTTAACTTTTTTACAAAGTTTGACGGCTGGAAGCAATGCCGAACCGATACACACGGGCAATGCTTGGTTTGATATTTGGATCTTAGGAGTCAAAACTTCTGCAACAAGTCGTTTATATAGAATATCAATATTAATTTTATTAAGTACTTGGCTGCGTTCTGCATTCAACTATTTTGGTTCAATATATACGGAGTCAGCACAGTTACATCTTGCAGATCGTTTGCGTAAACGGATGTTTGAACATTTACAAGCATTACCGTTAAGCTACTTTGTGAAAACTCGTTCCGGCGAACTTATAAACACGATAACTACTGAAATTGAGAGATTGAAGCAAGGCTTCGGTGGTGTTGCTTTTCTAATTACTAGAGGAATGGCAGTCTCTGTATATTTTGCCTCAATGTTTTTAATCTCATGGCAGCTTTCGATAATTTCCGTTTTGCTGTTTACACTCTTAGGAGTAGGACTTTCAACGCTTAATGCTCGTGTTCGAGAATCAAGTTTTGGAATCTCGAATGCTAACGGTGCTTTTCATTCAACAGCTACGGAGTTTATTAACGGTATCCGTACAGTTCAAGCATCGGGTACGCAAGATTTTGAGCGCGAGCGTTTTTATAGCGTTAGCAGTAAATTACTTAATGCTTCAATAAAAGTTGCAAAAGCTTGGACTCTGGTAAAACCCATCGCTGAAGCAATTGCGACTACTGCTCTTATTGGTTTAATTATTCTTTCTTTTGCGAAATTTACCTTACCAGTTGAGTCTTTATTAACATTTTTCTTTGTAATGACTCGTCTTGTACCTAGCATTCAGGATATCAATGGAACCGTAGCATTTATGAGTACGTTGAACGGTTCCTTGGATAACGTTAAAAAACTGTTGCAAAGTAACGATCAAGCCTACTTTCAAAATGGCTTTACTGAGTTTACACAGTTAAATCGTTCTATTGACATCGTATCTATTGATTTTGGCTACGAACCTACTAGTTTGGTGTTGCAAAATATTACCCTTACAATTGAAAAAGGAAAAACAACTGCTTTGGTAGGAGCTTCCGGGGCTGGAAAAACCACCCTTGCAGATTTGATCCCTCGATTTTACGACCCAACAGAAGGACATATTTTTGTTGATGGAGTTGATTTAAAAGATTTTGAGATTTACTCGCTGCGGAAAAATATGGCTGTTGTCAGTCAAGATACATTTATCTTCAATACTTCCGTTTGGAATAATATTGCTTACGGTACGCAAAATGCGAGTGAAGCCGAAATTAAAGAAGCTGCTCGTCTTGCAAATGCCCTAGAATTTATCGAAGAGATGCCTCAAGGTTTCGATACTCAACTTGGCGATCGCGGAGTCCGATTATCTGGGGGACAAAGACAGCGAATCGCGATCGCTCGTGCATTACTTCGCGACCCTCAAATTTTGATTTTAGATGAAGCTACCAGCGCTTTGGATTCTGTATCAGAACGGTTGATTCAAGAATCTTTAGAAAAACTTTCTGTCGGTCGAACAGTAATTGCGATCGCTCATAGACTTTCTACAATTGCTAAAGCCGATAAGGTAGTTGTATTAGAGGGGGGAAATATTGTGGAGCAAGGAAAATATCAAGATTTACTACAATTACGCGGCAAGTTATGGAAATATCATCAAATGCAGAATGAAGTCGGTCAAACAAATTGATATATTTAATTAGTCAAAAATATAGGAATCCGTTTTGATTTCTGTACGCGAAGCTTGGCGTAGCCATGTAACTCGTAGGGGTTAGGGAATAGGAAACGGGGAACAGAAGAAAATCTACTTAATCTTTTATGCCCTCCGGGCAATCTCCGCTAACAAAATTCAAGTAGGATTCCTATATTAATCATGAGGCTTGCCAATGGCAAGCCTTATTTTTTTAGATCGAAAATCATAAATAAGTACTAACGCAAAATTATTTATATAAGTAGGTTGGTGTAAATAAACATAACTATACTTTGTCATTGCGTGTGCGTAAGCGCAGATTCACAGAGTGTTCCCTCTTAGGGAAGGAGGCACGACGAAGCAATCGCAAGGGTTTCGGATTATTTACATTTTGTTATATAGTTGTAAATTTCCCCGCCCACCTACTTAATTACTCGTGAGTTATATAAACCTTCCTTATTGCCTATTCCCTTACCAGACCAAATGTTTAATTTACTTGCAGACAACTGATAACTAATTATTATGGCATAAAAATTGATTACAAATAATTATAATTTGCCAAATTACTTAATACATTAAATACTTTCAATATTTGATTGTAGTTAGTTTTTTGTAATTACCAAATCTAAATGTAAAGTTTTTGTAAAGAAGATTCTCTTTAACATTTTAATTCCAAGAAATCACGCAAAAGCTCTCGCCTAAGATACATATCTTTTGATATAACCTATTGAAAAGATACACATAGCAATTATCCAAAAATAACTTGCTTGCTGAGAATAAGTAAAAATTAAATACGATTACTTGCATGAATTAATTAAACATAATTTTTTTATACTTAGATTTATTAAGTATATACACTTGCAACGGCAATAACTAGATTGCCAAAGTCGTAGGAAGTAATCATTTATTTTTTCCCGCGAATATATCAGTCAAACACAACTTTTTCAAATAACCATGAATTGTTTTAATCCTTATCGTCCAAGCATTTTACCAGTTTCTGGAGAAGTAGAGCGTCCACTATGGTCTGTAATGATTCCAACGTATAATTGTGCGGAATATTTACGGGATACGTTGAAGAGTGTTTTAGCTCAAGATCCTGGTGCAGATCGGATGCAAATTGTAGTTGTTGATAACCACTCGACGGTAGATGACTCAGAAGCAGTTGTAAAAGAATTGGGTGAGGGACGGGTGGAATTTTACCGTCAACCGCGCAATGTCGGGATAATGAATAATTTTCAAACTTGTTTTGAATTATCTCGGGGAAAGTTAATTCATCTGCTGTGCAGCGACGATTGCGTCAGGGAGGGCTTTTATGAAAAAATGGCACAACCTTTTGCACAACACCCGGAGGTAGGGGCCGCTTTTTGTCGCAGTATCTTGATTGATAAACACAATCAATGGCAGGGTCTATCAAATTTTGAAGTACCTAATAGCGGTATTTTACCTAAAACTTGGCTGCACAAAATTGCGGAAAGTTGCCGTATTTCCGTACCTTCTCTTGCGGTAGTGCGACGGGAGGTTTACGAAAACCTTGGAGGTTTTGATCGACGCTGCGGTATCAGTGGAGATTGGGAAATGTGGGTGAGAATCTTTGCTCACTATTCAATGTGGTTTGAAGCCGAACCTCTAGCTCTGTGGAGAGTGCATTTACAGTCTGCAAACAACCTTAACGCAAAAAGTAATATTTTTATTCAGGAAAATTTCAATACCGTAGAAACTATCTTTAATTCTTATCTCCCTCAAGATAGCAGTAAGCTTGCTCGAATAGCAAAACAAAACTGTGCTTTCCTGGCTCTAGAATCAGCAGATTTTTTAATCCAAAACGGTGATATTCCTGGAGCTATGCTGCAATTGAAAACAGCGATTAAATATAGTAAGTCTTACCGAGTAGTTCGGTCGGCAAGTCGTATACTTTTATGGAATAGGACGATTAGTATTCTCAGAAAAATGATAGAATCGGGCGGATATAACAATAGTATAGAGGTTTAAATGTATGACCGAACATTGCGATCAAAATCAGCCTTTAATTAGTGTAATTACTCCGACTTATAACCGTCCCGAATATTTAAGAGCGGCTTTAACAAGTGCCGTACAGCAAACATATCAGAATATCGAAATTATTGTTTCTGATAATTGCAGTCCTGAGAATCCTCAAGCCATAGTTGAATCTTTTCAAGATTCGAGAATTCGCTTTTTTCGCAACCAAAGTAACTTAGGAATGTTTGCGAATACTATGAACGCTTTTAAACAAGCACGAGGTAAATATGTTGCGAGTTTGCTAGACGATGATATGTGGGAAAAAGACTTTTTAGCTAAGCTAGTACCCGCATTAGAAGCTAACTCCGATTTAGCTTTAGCTTTTTGCGACCACTATATTATTAAAGGAGACGGCACAATTGATATTGCTGCAACAAACAGGTGTTCGCATTTTTATAAACGTGCCAATTTAGAAGAAGGCATTTACCAACCTTTTTGCGAATTGGGTTTAATAGATCGATCGGTTTCCAGCGCAACTGCGGCTGTAATTCGTCGAGAAATTATCGATTGGGATAGCATTCCAGAAGAAGTTGGTGGTTCGTGGGATATTTATCTAAATTATCTTTGTTGCCGTTCTGGTAATGGTGCTTATTATTATCCTGCTAAATTGACTAAATATCGCGAACACGAATTAACAGACACCATGCTTAGCGGAAGACGTAATTTTCAAGCCAAAATTCGCAAAGCGAAAGCCGACCTTTTTTGCTACGAGCAGTTCATGAAAGATGAACGATTAAAAGAACTTTTTCCTTCTTTTCAAAAGCAATGGAGTCATGTGAGTACAACTATCGGCATTGGCTTGATGCGAGGTGAAAATTTAAGAGAAGCACGGATTCGTTTTTGGCATTCTTTGCGTCAGTGTTTTAGTCTGCGGACAATTGCCGCACTAATAGTAAGTTTTATTCCCCCGAAAATCGCAGCTAAATTTTAGCTGTTTGGTAATCAATATTAACCTCATTTATTCTAAGCCAAGGAAGATATATTTATATGAGAATCGCAGCTTGTATTACAACTAGAAATCGTTCTCTACAGCTTGATGATTGTTTAAAAGCTTTATGGAATTCTACAGTTAAACCGCATACGGTAATTGTTTCCGATGACTCGCAAGAAACTGAGGTACAGCAAACAAATTTAGAAGTTGTTCGACAGTATCCAGGAACAATTTATATTACAGGTCCCAAGCGTGGTGTTTGCGCTAACCGTAATAATGCAGTCAACGCAACTTCTGTATTAGAAACAGATTTTGTGGCTTTTGTTGATGATGATATTTGTGTAGAGCCAGACTTTATTGCTAATGCGATCGCTCGATATTCACAAATCCCAAACGAGCAACTCAAATATACTATTATTACGGGTGTTAGTACGGGTACTAAAGGAGAAAAACTGCTACCATCAAAACTAACTTTTCGAGGATACTTTTGTGCGACCGAAGATAATCCCGAAACAGTAGTAATTCACGCAGCATTATTCCCCAGACAATTTTTCTCTCAAGAACAATGGGATGAAGATATATATTTCGGTTATGAAGATGCAGAATTATGTTTGAGAGCGATTAAATACGGTTACAAAATTGTTTCTTGTCCGGAGTTACAAGTAAATGTTAAAAGTACTGAAAGTGTGCTTGATGCACCCGGTATCGGTGGCATAAATAATTATGAATTACACATAGAAGCCGCTAGACTTTATGTAGGTATTAAACGCTATAAAAAGATATTTCCAAATTATATTAAACTGTTAGCTTTTTTAACTATATATTTTATTCATCTGAGCGGGTACTTATTTAAGCGAGGAGCAATCCAAGCATGGCCCGAAATTATTCGTCGTTCTCGCATTCAACTATTATGGCAGCAGGAAGATATGCATCAATCAGAAGCTACTGCTTCGGTGATTGTCTCTTGATCGTACTTTATTTTTACAGCAGGCTGATATCGTGAAGCTTTGCATTATTACTCACAGTTTAATTAAGGGTGATGGTCAAGGAAGGGTGAATTATGAGGTTGCTTGCGAAGCAATTAATCGCGGTCATCATCTGACCGTATTAGCAAGCAACCTTGCTCCAGAGTTAGAAAAACATCACCAAGTTCGTTGGGTTCCCATTCCTGTAAAAGCACCAACAGAATTAATGCGGAACATGATGTTTGCTTTCTCAAGTAATTCTTGGCTGAAAAAACATCATCACGAATTCGATTTAATTAAAACAAATGGTGCTATTACCTGGGCAAAGTCAGATGTGAATGCAGTACATTTCGTACACAATTCCTGGCTGAAATTTTCCATACAAGCTACACCGACCGCGAAAAACAATATCTTGAATCCACGGTTTGTGTACAATTTTTATCAGTGGCTGTATACAAAACTTAATGCACGTTGGGAAAAAGCAGCATTCGAGAATACGAAAGTAGTAATTGCAGTTTCTGATAAAGTCGCTGAAGATTTACGGGAAATTGGCGTACCTCAAGACGCAATTCGAGTAATTAGTAATGGGGTGGATGTCGAAGAATTTTCACCCGGTAACAGTGCAAGTCGTGAAACATGGAACTTACCCACCGGGGTTCCCTTGGCAATGTTTGCTGGGGATATCAGACTACCTCGTAAAAATTTAGACACGGTTTTACAGGCTTTAGTACAAGTTCCCGATTTGCATTTAGCCGTGGTAGGTGTTACAGATGGTAGTCCCTATCCCCAGCTATCAGCATCTCTAGGACTCAGCGATCGCGTACATTTTTTGGGATTCCGTCGCGATGTCCCCTCGATTATGAAAGTTGTAGACTTATTCGTATTTCCTTCCCGCTACGAACCTTTTGGCTTAGTAGTTACCGAAGCGATGGCGACAGGACTACCAGTAATTACCGCAAGCTGTACGGGTTCAGCTCCCTTAGTGAGTAAAGAAGCAGGGATAGTTTTGTCAGACCCAAACGATCGCAATGCTTTAGCACAAGCAATGCACAAACTGAGCGCCAATCTTGATTTAAGAACAAAAATGGGTCAGGCCGCCAGAGCGATCGCCCTACAGCATACCTGGAAAAAGATGGCACAACAATACGTAGATTTATTTGAGGAGATGTAATCATGGCGATCGCGGTCATTGTACCAACTTACCGACGCAGCCAAGACTTGGCTCGCTGTTTGCAAGCCCTGCAAAATCAAACTCGATCTGCTGATGAGGTGATAGTGGTAGTCCGCGATACGGATACTGAAACCTGGTCGTTTCTAGCAGACTTTAATTCTCAAAACTTAGCGTTACGTACCGCAAAGGTCAGCGTTACTGGGGTAGTTGCAGCCATGAATACTGGTCTTGATACAGCAACAGCCGATATTGTGGCTTTTACAGACGATGATGCAGCCCCCCATACTGATTGGTTAGCGCGGATTGAAAGTCACTATCTTGCAGACGAACGTGTCGGCGGTGTTGGCGGACGCGATTGGGTATATCATGGCACTGACTTAGAAGCTGGAGATTGCGTAACAGTTGGACAAGTAAGTTGGTTTGGTAAAGTTATTGGCAACCATCATATAGGTAGTGGTGCAGCGCGGGAAGTTGATGTCCTTAAAGGAGTCAATATGAGCTTTCGACGTGCTGCTATTGAAGGATGGCACTTTGACCAAAGAATGCGAGGTACCGGCGCTCAAGTTCACTTTGAATTAGCTTTTTCTTTAAAATTAAAACGGGCTGGTTGGAAATTAATTTACGATCCCCAAGTAGCAGTAAATCATTATCCGGCAAAAAGATTTGACGAAGATCAACGTCAAAGTTTCAATCAAATTGCCTTTGCTAATGCCGTACATAACGAAACTTTAGCTTTATTAGAATACTTTTCACCATTTCAAAAACTAGCATTTTTAATCTGGTCTATAACAGTAGGAACGCGAGAAGCAATGGGTTTTGTGCAGTGGTTGCGATTTCTGCCTTCTCAAGGTTTATTCGCAGGTAAAAAGCTATTTGCATCTTTAAAAGGTCGCTGGCAAGGTTTACAAACTTGGCAAAAGTCAATTATCAATGAGGTATAGGTCAAAGGTCAAAGGTCAAAGGTTAGGTAATAACTCCTAACTCCGAACACGGATTAAATGGATGACACTGATGACACTGATTAATAACTCATGACTCCTAACTCCTAACTTCTAACTTCTAACTCTTTTAATCCAAAATCCATAATCTAAAATCTAAAACGCAAAACAATCAGGGGTCTTAGTAAATTTTAATTATGAACTCCCAATTGAATCAATAACTTATAATCCAAAATCCATTGACGCGGAAGCGTCTTCCCGCAGGGTAATCTAAAATCTAAAATCCAATAACTCTTAACTTTTTAACAGTGAATCATATACAAACGCAAAATAATCACGCTCCTAAAAAAGGATATTCTTTCGGTTTAGAACCACCTTTGGGTTGGACGGCAATACTTGCATTAGTATTTTTTACAACTGTATGTATCTTTTCTGGTGCTACAGCTATTCTTCGCAATGGTTATATAGCTCTGTCTCTTGCGGTGGGTCTTTTTCTATATCTACAATATCCTATTCTCTATATTGGCTTTACATGGTGGATGTGGTTCGTTACACCATTTGTGACTCGCTTAGTTGATTTTAAAAGCGGCTTCGATCCCAGTCGTCTGATGCTGATATCGCCATATTTAATTACTTTATTTACCTTACATACCTTTTTAAAATATCTGCCTAAGTCTTTACGTCAAGGTGGTTTGCCATTTGTTTTGGCATTTTTAGGCGTATTTTATGGTGCGCTGATCGGACTAATTAAAACTTCACCAATGACTGCGGTTCGGGGAATTTTCGATTGGCTACCACCTATTGTTTTTGGCTTCTTTTTGTTTATCAAATGGCGGGAATATCCTCAGTATCGTCAGGTAATTCAGCGTACCTTTATCTGGGGTGTATTGGTGATGGGTGCTTATGGTGTTTGGCAGTTTATAGTAGCACCTGAATGGGATGTATTTTGGCTTGTAGAAACCGAGCTTAAGAGCATGGGAGACCCGGAACCTTTGGGATTGCGCGTATGGAGTACAATGGCTTCTCCCGCGCCTTTTGGGGCTGTAATGATGGCTGGTTTGTTATTATTATTAACTCATAGTCACTATTTAAATATTCCTGCTACTGCTGCGGGTTATTTAGCATTTTTGCTAACATCAGTACGGACTTTATGGGGTGCTTGGTTAGTAGGATTAGTAACTTTATTTGGTTCGCTTAAAGCCCGCTCTCAAATGCGGCTAGTTATGGTTATTTTGTTGATGGTACTTTTTGTTGTACCTTTAGCAACAATTGAGCCATTTTCGGAAACAATTTCAGGACGTTTTGAAACTTTTTCTAATTTGGAACAAGACGATAGCGCTCAAGTCCGACAAAAGATTTACGAAAAAGGTTTGAATGAAGCTCTTACCAACGGTTTAGGAAATGGAGTCGGAAATACTTTTGTCGTCAACGAACAAGGCATTTTAGAACCAATTGTAATTGACAGTGGATTTCTCGATACCTTTTTTACATTAGGTTGGTTTGGAGCCGTATTTTATTTAGGTGGAATGCTGCTGTTAGTTCATCAAATATTTCAATTTAACGAATGTCGCTTCGATTCTTTTATGGCTGCATCGCGGGGTATTGGTATTGGAATGATATCGACTTTAGCCGGGAACAGCGGAATGTTAGGTGTTGCTGGTATGGTGTTATGGGGATTTCTAGCTATGGCTTTAGCAGGACATAATTACCACGTACACGAGCAGAATAAATTGGGGAGTTAGGAGTTAGGAATTAGGAGTTAAGAGTTATGAGTTATAAGTTATTAATCAGTGTCATCCATTTAATCCGTGTTCGGAGTTAGGAGTTGAGAGTTATACCGTTTATTTATAAAGATGAGACTAATTTAGCCTACGCAGGTAGGCTTTGTAATATTAACCCCAGCCTTCTAGGCTGAGGGTATTTTTATTAATATTATTTAGCTAGACGAAAAAAATAAAACAAAAGAAAACATTAAATTCTAACTTATAACTCATAACTCCTAACTATCTAAAACTATCCGATTAATTTCCGCCAAGTTAGATTTCCCACAATTCCATCAGCATATAACCCGTTTGTTGTTTGAAATTGTTGAATTGCAGCTTCTGTAAAAGAGCCATATATCCCATCAGGTTCGGCACCTACACGGTACTGTAAATATTTCATTACTATACCCGCAGCATGGTTTTTTCTAAGTACTGGTTTTGCTAAAACTTGATTAATTGCACCCCATGTAGTATCACCGGCTATTCCTGTTTGTTGAATACCAACAATTTCCTGAAATTTATTAATTGCAGATACTGTAGCTGTACCGATCGCATTATCTTCGTCTAAAGGTCTACTGTTATAATCTGTAATTCTGAGACGATTTAAAGCTTTTTGTAATCTTAGTATAGATACGTCAGGATTTTGTGATTCATCGGGTACGGAGATAACACGAGCAACAGGTAATTTACCCGTTAATCCTTTCACGATCGCATTTGCCATTGCTTCGGAATCAAACAATTTCATATCTTTTGCTGAATCAAGAAAGCAACATTCAAGTAAAATCGCAGGCATATTTATATTTCTTAAAACAAATAGATGGGAGCCATTCTTAATCCCGCGATTGAAAAATCCCATTTGAACAATTTCATTTAATATTGATTTAGCAATCTTTTTGGCTGTATCGCTCACAGCAAAGATTTCTGTACCGTTGGCAAATCCATTAAAAGCATTAAAATGTATCGAAACAAATATATCAACTTTGCTCTCATTTGCTTTCGCACATCTTTGTCGCAGGGAATTCCCCACAATATCAGATTTTGCTGGTTTACAATCTATAACTTGATGTCCCAAATCTTTGAGCTTACCCATAACTCTATTTCCGACATCCAAAGTTAAATTATCTTCAAATTTAATGCCGTTTGCTCCGGTGTCTGGAGGACAATTATGTCCAATATCAATTCCAAATCTCATTTAGTTACCTAAAATATTAAACATTACTTTTAAAACATTGAATATAGAAGTTGTCAAGACAATTTCATCACATAACAGTTAGTTAAATTTATATTTTTATCTTTGAAAAAGTCTGTGTTTTATTAATTCAATATTGTTCGTATAATTCTAGAACTGAAATTTTAGCGTTAAAAGCGCAGCCGGAGACATATCACCATCATTATTTCATTTGAGCATCAAGCTTCGCTTCCGATTTGGATATTCGAGTGTTTAGCGATCGCGATATCGACAGCAAACCAAGTACGGTGGAAACTGCACTTCAAGATGCTGATGTGTTTTTTGGTAGTTTACTATTCGACTACGACCAAGTTGTATGGTGTTGCATCAACTTTTGGGAAGTACCAGTCGGATTGTACAAGAAATTGATTCGGTGGAATACGGTTTAACTGATATTCAGGAATATTACGGAAATACGGATGGTTTGAAGAAAGCTGCGGAAAAGCAAGGTGAAAGGAAGGTTAAAGCTAGCTTTGTGGAAAGTTTTTCTAATGATACTACTCCTCGCGATTTAGATGATTTATTGCGGATGAAGTATCGGACTAAGTTATTAAATCCTAAATGGGCTGAAGCGATGGTCATTGAAGTATCGCAGCGAATGACCGCTTTAATTGGTTGGGGTGGGACTGCGGATTTTACTGATAAATGGGTATACGAACAGGCAGCGGATACTTATGCTTTAGATGCCCAGATGGCGGAGAAGTTGAGGAAAGCTAATCCAGAAGCCTTTAAGAATATTGTCGGAAGAATGTTGGAAGCTCACGGAAGAGGGTTTTGGGATGTTAGTGACGAGAAGTTGCAGAAATTACGCGAGATGTATGAGTTGACGGATGAGGAGTTGGAAGGAGTGACGGTTTAATTCTTCGGTTGGGTTAGACATGAAAATCAAATCTATTTCTAATGAGAATCTTTATTCATCGTGTCGTAACCTAACATCATGCTGATGAATAAAATTAAATATTGCAAAATACCCATAATCAAATGTTGGGTTACAGCGCAATCTTAATTTTCTGTATGAAACACTTATTTTTCGTGCGCTTAACCCAACCTACTACTGCATCATCATCTAGTTTATATTTTTCTAAATATATGGAAAATTCTTTTACAGGAAGCTATTGCACTGATTTTATTATCCAATCGGGAACTTGTAGAAGATAACTTTTAAAATAGAATCTATGTCTTTGGAAATTTCCAGATAGTTTGTAAAATCTTTGATACTGATTTTTTTACCTTTTAGTACTACATAATTTATAAATAAGCTTTTAGGATATTGTATTTTATTTCTCAATCCAACAATCAAATTTTATTTAATGTTAGGTTTATTTCCCTGCTAATAAACCTACAGCACTTACTAAGATAACAGCAGACCTCCCTATCTGCCGTTTCAATAATTAACTTCACATTAACTAATTCGTAAAGTACATTCCAAAATCAACTTTTGATTGACTAAGGAATAAGGCTGAATTTTTAAAGCACGTTGGAAAGAGTTTATTGCTCTTGCATACTCTCCTAAAGCTGCATAACACAAACCCATTCCGTGAAATGCGCCAAAATGTAGTGGGTTAAGTTCTATAGCTACTTGAGTGTCAGCTAAAGACTTTTCGTACTCACCATTTGTGTAGTAAAGAAAAGCACGACGGTTCCAAGCTTCGGCAAAATCGGGCTGGTTTTCAATCAACTGGGTCAGCATTTCTTCTGCTTCGGTAATTTTACCTGCATCCAGTAGTTTTTGGCTAGTTTCTATTTTTTCTAACCCATAAACTCCCTTCTGCTGAAACCATAAACGCCACAATTTCCGAGTTGCTTCTTCACGGACTACCTCATCCGGGTTTTTCAAGTCTTCAAGTAATGAGTTAATAAATAAGGAATCCATAAAGTTTATCTTTTGAGTATCAGAGTATCTATTTAATCTATTTAAGTTTAATCTCGCACAAAATTACATGAAAATACAGTAATTTACCTACTTTTAATCTTTAACTTTAAATTACATAATTAAAAATATTTATCTAATTTTTTGTAACTTTTAACACGGTTTTTTTGTACTGAGTTAAAAATAATCATCCTGAAGCTAAAAATTTATATTTGTCTTACATTATCTATACCAAAAATAGACTATTGATAGTTGACAAGTTAATGTTTATTGATAGTTGATCAAGACATAACAAAAAAATCATCACTATGACTTCTTCAAACGGTATTTCAAAGCATATTGTACTTACTTCCCATCCTAGTAAATTCGGTCCCAAACCCATTCCTATTTGCTGGGGAGCTTCATCTGGGATGGAAAGAGGTCCGGCGATCGCCACTTTAACTAAACAAGCGCATCGGAATGTTGTCGGGACTCATTCGGGAAATTACGCGATATATAGAGCTTTGGCTGTCGCTAGTGGAGCTTTACAATCCGACCATCGAGCCGATTTAACTAATACATCTCCCGTGGAACGTATTGGTCCTCATCCCAGTTGGTTTGACCCGGATAAAATTGTTTCTCTCGACCCTTTCGGAGCAACTGTAGGAGAGGTATTCGCACCATATTACGAACAAGGATACGATATCCGTCCGACCATCGCTATAACCAAAGCACACATCAATATGCCGGAGTTACAGGATGCTATCCGTAAAGGACGATTGCCAATTGATGGCAAAATCATGAAGTCCGGTGGTGACTTGGTTGTAACTAAAGCCGCGATCGATGCAGTTTGGTATTTACCCGGAATCGCCAAACGTTTTAATATTAACGAAGGAGAATTACGCCGCGCTTTATTTGAACAAACTGGGGGAATGTTTCCCGAATTGGTGACACGTTCCGATTTAGAAGTGTTTTTACCACCCATCGGCGGTTTAACCGTATATATCATTGGCAATGTTGCAGATATTACCAATCCTGATAAACAAGTAGCCGTGCGCGTACATGATGAATGTAATGGCTCTGATGTATTTGGTTCCGATATTTGCACCTGTCGTCCTTATTTAGTTCACGGGATTGAAATTTGCGTAGAAACCGCTCAAAAAGGTGGAGTTGGTGTTATTGTTTACCATCGTAAAGAAGGGCGAGCTTTAGGGGAAGTCACGAAATTTTTGGTTTACAACGCCCGCAAGCGTCAAGAAGGTGGAGATACGGCTGATGCTTATTTCAACCGTACTGAATGCGTCGCAGGGGTTCAAGATATGCGTTTTCAGGAATTAATGCCAGACGTGCTGCATTGGTTGGGTATTACTCGGATTGATCGCATGGTATCAATGAGTAACATGAAATACAACGCCATTGTTGAATCGGGAATTGAAATTATCGAACGGGTAGCGATTCCGGAAGAATTGGTTCCTGATGATGCGCGGGTAGAAATTGAAGCGAAGAAAGCTGCTGGTTATTACAGTGAAACTGAGGTGCTTGATACGAATGATTTATCGTTCGTGAAGGGACGTTCTTTGGAATAGTGAGCAGTAGGGTGTGTTAAACGCAAGACTATATATCGCTTCAGACAATAACTTCCATGCCCTTAACGCATTCTTGTTCCCAGCCTCCGGCTGGGAACGCTTGGCTGGAGGCTCTGCCTCAAGTATATTAAGAAGCAGAGGAAGCAGAGAGAGCCTCACATACAGGAATTCCCAGTCGGAGACTGGGAACTAGTTAGCTGCTGTATTAAGCTGTATGAAAAAATAATGGTTAATTACTCATAAAGTCAACAGCCTAGTAACACACCCTACAAAAATAATTTCTGGTTAAAAAGGTGTATCTATTAAGGAATTAATCAATGGAAAAATCAACGCTGGAGAAAATTGCTTATTTGCGATCGCCGTTAGCAATTCGCGAACGTTGCGGACAGCTATACGATTATGTAGTTTCCCAGAAATCACCGTATTTCGGTTGTGATTTGACGCAATTAGAAAATGTTGCCGATTATGTGATTGAGGTAATGCGATCGCAATACCCAGTACAAATTCCTTTTCACAGTAGATGGAGACATTTTGTAGTCGGAGTACCCCGTTTAACTTGGTTGGATGAAAAGTTAGCCCAATTAAGTGATGTAGAAATTGCGATCGCAAAATACGATTTAGCAATTGTGAGCGTTTTATTGGATGCAGGTGCTGGGAATTGGCATTATATTGAACCCGAAACGCAATTAACTTTTGCACGTTCGGAAGGATTAGCTGTTGCTAGTTACCAGATGTTTTGTCAGGGCATTTTTTCCAGTGACCCCAGCAATCCTTTACGAGTTGATGCTCAAAAATTGCAAAGTTTAACGGAAGAAGATCTTGTCACGGGGTTCCAGGTGACTCCGGATAATCCCTTAGTAGGATTGAGCGGGAGGTTAAAATTATTGCAAAAACTAGGAGAAGTTTTACTAATTTTTCCCGATATATTTGGCAAGGAAAATCCTCGACCGGGCAATTTAGTAAATTACCTTTTATTAAAAGTAGAGCATAATCAAATTGCCGCAGCGACTATATTTGATGCAGTTTTGCAAGGATTTAGCGACATTTGGACGGGACGCATCGAGTTAGACGGGGTTAACTTAGGAGATGTATGGTTTCACAGCGCGGTTGTAGATGATGGTTTAGTACCTTTTCATAAACTCTCGCAATGGCTGACTTACTCTTTATTAGAACCGCTACAGGAATTGGGATTAGAAATTACTAACTTAGACACACTTACCGGATTAGCAGAATATCGTAACGGTGGTTTGTGTCTGGATTTAGAACTTATTTACGTTAAGAATCCAGACATTTTATCTCATTCTCACCCAGTCGGATCGGAAGTTATTGTAGAATGGCGTGCCTTGACTTTAATATTATTAGATAAAATCGCCGTTAAAATACGCGAAAAACTGAATGTTAACGCTTCAGAATTACCCTTAGTAAAAGTATTACAAGGAGGAACCTGGAGCGCAGGTAGAAAAATTGCCGCAGAATTGAGAAATGGTGTTCCCCCTCTACAGATAGAGAGCGATGGGACGGTATTTTGATCTGGTTCCTAAGCGCAAGACTTTTTATAACTTAAAAAAAGATAAGCTTTAATCATAACCTTCCCTCAATCCTTAAAATAGCCATGCTAAAACTTTACGGTGGTGCGCGTAGTCGTGCTTCAATTGTTCACTGGTACTTAGAAGAATTAGAAATTCCCTACGAATTCATCAAGCTGGATATGCAAGCGGGAGAACACCGTCAACCGGAATTCTTAGCGATTAACCCGATGGGTAAAGTTCCAGCAATTACAGACGGTGATTTCAAACTTTGGGAATCCGGCGCAATATTACTATATCTTGCCGATAAATATAGTAAAAAAACTCTCTCCCCAGAAGAACGCGGTATTTATTCTCAATGGTCGCTGTTTGCAAATGCAACTTTGGGACCCGGAGTTTTCGTAGAAGCTACCCGAGAAAAAGAAACACCGCGTTTAATGAATCCCTTGAATGAAATATTAGGTCAACAGCCTTTTTTACTCGGTCAAGAATTCACTGTTGCTGATGTTGCTGTAGGTTCGATTCTCAACTACATTCCGATCATGCTCAAGCTAGATTTGAGCGAATACCCAAATGTAACCAACTATATGAAAAAACTTTCCGAACGTCCAGCATTTCAGAAAGCTATGGGTTCTTACAGTTAAGTAAAATTCTTGTAGAGCGGGTATCACAGCCCGCTTTAATATATAGCGGTTTTCCATTGAGTGAAGTACAAAATAATACCTCACCCTACCTCCAGCAACTTTCTCGTTTAACAAACCAAAATAATTCAAATTATGGCAATTCTCCAAAGTAAAAATTTATCAATAGGAGATATCCACCGTCTTTTCAATTATCAAAGGCAATACAATGATTCATTCACATCATTGTTATCCCTCGAATCTTTAACCGAATTTGAGCAACAAGAACTTTTACAAATTCGTACAGATTTTGATAATTACATTATAGAAAGCAAAGTATTAGAAGGATTAGTAAAAGCGTTAACAGTCTTTCCATTAATGCGATTAGCTGGCTTTTATCGCTCTCCCATCAAAATTGCTTTAGAAGAAAATATTGCCGATATAGTTATTGAAGACGAAGATACAAAAGTTACAGGAAGGCTAGATATTTTAGCTGTTAATAAAGCGAAATTAAACGCAGCTAAAGTATCTTTTTGGGTTTTGGTAATTGAATCAAAGAATAGCGAAATTGCTGTATCGGCTGGTTTACCGCAATTACTCTCTTATGCATATCAATGTTTAGAACATCAAAAATCAGTTTGGGGTTTGACTACAAACGGAAGAGAATATCAATTTGTTTATATTCAGCAGGGAAATCCTCCGATATATCAGTTAATGCCATTATTAAACTTGATGGAATCTGAGCGATCGGTTGAGTTATTGCAGGTTTTGAAAGCGATTTGTGAGTTGGGTTGAGAATTTAGCGGATTTATTTTATCTGGCGGTTGAAACCGCAGCTACACAGGCAAAACCCACCTTCGTGGGTTCAAAACTGCTATGTCTACACATTTACTGCACCAACCAACGGCGGAATAATTCCACAATAATACACAACCGTTGCTGATTCTCTTCAATTACATCATGGCGCTGCAAAGTTTTGATTGCTGCTTGTAAAATTTCCTCGTCAAAACCTTCTCTAGAAACTTCCCCGATAACATCCTCATAACTCAACCCTTGTGGATGCGGTGCAAGTACCCGAAGTATAGCTTGTTGCCCTTCCGCTCCCTGCTCTGCTTGACTCCAAACGCCATCAAAATAGTAGCGTCCCCGTTTAAAAAACTCAGTATTATTAACAACTGCTTCCACATCTTCCACCGTGAAAACCGAGTCGCGCTTGCGTCCTAATTCAAAAACTTGGTCATTGTAACGACGAACTAGCACAAAGCCGATTAATTGGACTAAATAAGGTTGTCCGTGGGTGAATTCGTAGATTTTATCTAATGCTTCGGGCTTGTAGTCGAGAAGAAAATCTTCCTCTGTAGACGTTGCATCATCTGAAAATTGTATCGGATTAGCAAGAATTTGACGGGTAACAGCAGGTTCCATAAAACCCACATGAATGGGAATAACGCTAGCGAAGAAAGGTTGAAAATAATCTGCTGTCATCTCCTCCAAAGTATGCAAACCAGCAAAAGCAAAAGCAATTTGAGAATTCATTTGCAACAATCCCCGCAGATAACCAAGAAAATTTTCAGGAATTTTTCCTTCTGTAATCAATTCTTCGATTTTCTCAAACTCATCAATGGCGATTATTAAACCCCGTAAAGACGTTGCATGGAAAGTCTCTACAACCTGTTTCAAATATCTTTCAAAAGTACGTTCGGGAAGCTTGAGCAACTTATCGTCATCGGGAGGTGGAACATTTACAGCTTCAGAAACAGCATCACATATCGCCGTCTCCAATTGCATCATTCATCCCAATTACATAGGGAATATGTTGTGCGATCGCATGAGCTTGAATTTCTGAATAGCAAGCATTTAATAGCACACAATTAACTTGCTCTACCAATAACTCAAACATTGCCGCTAAAGCATTAGGTTCTACAGGTTGAATTTGACCTAATTCATTCTCAAAGCAAAGCTCACCTTGACTCGTACCATGCCCAGAGAAATGTATAATCTGCGGTCCAACATCAAATATTGCCTGTGTAATATCCGCAACTCTGACAGACTCTCGCTGTTCTAGCTGATACTTTCCCCGCTCCTTAGCAATTCGCAATCTTTCTCTAATATCTCGCAACTCCTGCCCCAAACGCAGCCGAGAAGCATCACTTGGATCGGCTGCTAAAAATAGTATTTTTACGGGAATGTCGCTATTCATTCAGGGAATAGTCTGAGTTTAGTTACTTAAAAATATACCACGGTCGTATTTTATTTAAGTTTATTAATATATATCGGCAATAACCGAAATCAATGCATTTCTCAAAGCTGGACAAAGCCGATGAAGAAATTATAGTAAGATAATTAAATCATATATTTTAGTAAGACTGATGCAGAAAGTTACAATCACCTTAGAAGATGACATCCTGCAATTTGTAGATTCTCAGTCAAAAGGTAATCGTAGCGCCTATATAAACGCACTTTTAGCAGAATATCGTCGTCGTAATTTAGAATCGCAAATGATTACTGCTCTACAAGAAGATGCCCAAGACTCAGAATATCAGGCTGAAATCGCAGCTTGGGATACTGTTGTCGGAGATGGGATTAATGCCCCAGAATAACTTAACTTATAAACGAGGAGAAATTCGTTGGGTAAAACTCGATCCAACAGTAGGGGCTGAAGCACAAAAAACACGCCCTTGCCTAATAGTTCAAAATGACATCATGAATCAATATGGATTATTAACTATTGTGATGCCTTTTCGACCAGGAAGTAAAGAAGCTCCTTACGTTGTCAATGTTAAAGCAAGTGCTGCGAATGGATTAGATAAAGAACGTTTTATTGATGTGGGGCAAATTCGTGCTGTTGATCATCGTCGCGTTTTGGGTTTAGTTGGTGTATTAGAGGAAGAATACTGGGAATCTATTCGCACCGCATTAAATATAGTTATGGGATTTGGATTGTAAATCTTTTTATTGAATCAAAATTTTATCGTAAAAAAGAAAAAACAAAAGCAGATAACTTGTAATTTCATTGTTACAAACTGGAAATAATAAGACAAATTCTCATAACCGCGATCGCCATCTTTACTATTAAGGTGCATATTATGATGAAAATACAAAATTCCCCTCTAAATTTGACTCCTGTCAGAAAGACCAAATGCAAGTATGGCAGCGTTTCATAAAACAAAAATAATTTAGACAGAAAAATAATTTTTATTATCGGTTTTATAAAAACAAAAAATTACCTTTATATATAAACATGATGCGTTAATGCGCTCAATCACCCTCACTCTAGAAGAGTGGGGCTATCGGAACAAAGCCCACCTGCGTGGGCTAAATTAGACACATTTTGATATTATCTAGCCTACGAAGGTAGGCTTTGTAAATGTAGCCCCAGGCTTCTAGCCTGCGGGCGATTGAGTTGTTTAAAAAAAATTACCAATTACCCAATTACCTAATAACGAATCCTCGGATCGACATAAGCATTCAAAATATCAATCAAAATACTCGCTCCGACAACAATTGTCCCGAAAAATATCATGATTCCCTGCACTGTAGGATAATCCCGTTCGGTAATTCCTTGAAACAATCTATTCGCTAAACCCGGCCATGAAAATGTTACTTCGGTTAATACTGCTCCACCAAGTAAAGATGCAAACGTTAATCCCAAAACTGTAATTACCGGAATCAAAGCATTTCTCAAAGCGTGGGAAACCAAAATCTTCCTTTCTTGAATGCCTCTGGCTCTTGCTGCTTCCACATAATCCGACTGCATGGTTCGCTGTAAATTTACCCGCACAATCCGCTCGAAAATACCGCTGAGCAATATTCCCAAGGTAGAGCAAGGCAGGATCAAATATTGTATAGCTGTAAAAAACTTACCCAAATTACCGCTCAAAAGACTATCTACCGTATATAAGCCAGTCAAACCTTCCGGTGAAGCGATACTTGCCGGAAAACGAGTTCCTAAAGGAAACCAACCCAACCAAACAGCGAAAATTAACTGTAGTATCATTCCTGCCCAAAACATCGGTAGAGCATAAGTAATAGTACCGAATAATCTTCCTCCGAGGTCAAGCGCTGTACCCGGACGAGAAGCCGAAATAGTACCAACTCCAATCCCAACCACCAGAGCAATGATAATCGCAAACACCGCTAATTCAACAGTTGCGGGGAAATACTGCCAAATAATTTCCCAAACTTTCTGTCCGCGACTAGTTGTAGATTCACCCATATCGAGGACAAGCAATTTACCCAAATATCTAAAATATTGCAACCACAAAGGTAAATTTAAACCTAATTGTTGACGTAATTCTTCCTTCGCACTTTCCGGCGCACGACCACCCAAAATAGCATCAACCGGGTCTCCAGGTGTGGCTCTTAGTAATAAGAAAACTATAGTAATAATAGTCAAAACTTGCAGCGGAGCCAGCAACAAACGAGTCGTAACATAATACGCTAAAGCTTTTGAACGGGACATGATTTAAATTAGTTAGGAGTTAGGAGTTATGAGTTAGGAGTTATGAGTTGGAAATACAAAACTATTTAACCTTTGACCTTATTTCTTAATATTCTTATAGATCAAAATTTGGGTTGGGTCTAATTGCACACCGCTCACTCCATTTTGGGCAAATACATAATCTTTACTTTGCCATAACGGAACGTAAGGTACTTCATAAGCTAATAATTCTTGAATTTCTGCAAAGATTTTCTTGCGTTTTTCAGGGTCTTGTTCTGCACGTTCTCGATCAATTAGTTTATTCATGCGCTGACTGTAGAAAAACGAACCTTGGCTCTGACTTCCTCCTTCAATACATCCTTTCTCTGGAGAACCTTTCTGACAAGATAAAAATGGCTGAATGTAATTATCTGCATCTAAAAAGTCAGGATACCAATCAAGTAAGAATGATGGATATAAACCTTTGCCAATATTTTTGAAAGCGGAAGTAGATTCTACGGTATTTACATCAAATACCAGCATTCCATCCATTGTTTTTTTCGCCAGAGCGTCTAAAACCAAAGCTGTTAAACTGCGAGTCGCAGAACTAGAAGGATACCAAACTTCTACTACTGCGGGCTTCTCTTTGGTAAAACCTGCTTTTTTAAGTAATTCTTTCGCTTTTTCGACATTCCCACCTTCACCGTATTCTTCTTTAAATACTGGTTTATAAACATCAAAGGTTGTCGGAACCATACTATAAACTTCTTGTGCTTGACCGTATAGCACTCTGTCATAGATCAATTTACGGTCAACCATCGCGGCGATCGCCTGTCTCACTTCGGGTATATCTAAGGGTTTCTGGTTACGGTTAAGTGTTAAATAACTAACTACGCTACCTTCGTTGGGAATTGCTAACCATTTACCTTCTTTGGACATTTTCTCCAAACTGGTAATTTGGTCAGGGTCTAAACTTTGATAAGCAACATCTACACCTTGTTTGCGAAAACCGTTGTACAAATTTACGCCACTACTGAGGATTTGGACGTTTACGCCTTTATTAAGGGGCTTTTCTCCCCAATATTCCTCGAATACGTCAAATGTCAGCGAATCGGTACCAAATTTAGTTAATTTATAAGGTCCAGTTCCGACAAATTTATTCGGTTCAAATTTAGCTTCACCGATTTCGTAAACTTTGGGAGAAAGTGCAGGAACCCCAGCAAAAGCCAGTAATGAAGGGAAAGCAGCAAAGGGTTGTTTTAATTTAATAGTTAACTCATAATCTTCCGTGGCTTTGACTGATTCCACAACATCAGAAAGTAAAAAAGATGGCTTACCTTTGTTTTCGATAAAGCGACGCAAACTAAACTCCATCGCTTTAGCATCGAACTTCGTACCGTCGTGATACACCACACCCTGACGTATCGGAATAGTATAAATTAACCCGTCATTGCTCACAGTCGGTAATGCTGTGGCTAGTTGCGGCTTGATTTCCGTGCTTCCAGGTGGGTAAGTGTAAAGGCGATCGCTCATGTTGTACACCAACCACAGCGAAGCCAACTCATAAGCATCTGCGGGGTCAAGAGTACGCGGTTTTAAGGTAGTACCGATGGTAATCCGACCATTTCCAGAAGCAGAAGCAGACGGATTAGTAACTTGATTGCTAGCGCAACTAGAAACCAACAAAATACAAATACAGAACAGGGAGAATAATAATCTAATTCGCCCCCACCCTCTTATAGATAAGGAAAAACTCATAGTATGTATCTGATTAGTAAATTAAAATAAGCGGTGAAATATTTTACTATATGTTGGGCAATATCTCTACGTTTTTTTTAGGTCAAAGGTCAAAGGTCAAAGGTCAAAGGTCAAAGGTCAAAGGTCAAAGGTCAAAGGTCAAAGGTCAAAGGTCAAAGGTCAAAGGTCAAAGGTTAGAGGTTAAAGGTTAGAGGTTAAAAATTATCTATCCGCTATACTTCCTCTCACTCTTCCCAATGTTCAATGCCCAATTCCCTAATTCAACACAAAAAAAATTAAAAGCAGCGAAATTTATCTTAAACTACCAACTTAGTGGCAAGAGGTTTGGTAAGCTTTTCTCGTGTCTTAGGTTCTGATTAAAGTCTGTACGAGTAATGGTAAATAAGTCACCTCCTCAGTTCAACGGTATACAGTTACAAATAAATACCGACTTTAAAAAATAAACGGAGCTTGATTTTTAACCTTGAACCTTTGACCTTTAACCTCTTAATGGGATATAAAACGTGAAATATTTTTTCTTGTCGGAAGGTTGGAAAGTTGGTAGAATATGGGCTTTTGACGGACTGTGGCAAGTAACGGCATGGCGACGACAACCAGATATTCAACGATTAAATATTTGTTTGGTGGAAGATAGCGAGGTGATGTGGCTTTATCAAGTTGAAGATGCGATCGTTACTGTGGAAGTTCAGCCAGAATTATCTGTACCTCCACAGACACCACCTCAAAATATCGGTCAAGTTGTGTTAAAACGTCTCATTAGTGCCGAACAAGTGATCGAACGTCTGGGAAATGGTTTTGCTAAATGTCATCTGCAAAATATTCATTCGGTTGTAAAATGACATCGTTTTCGTGAGTACAATCATCAGTTTGATTTTGCTCAAGGCAATCCTGATGTTCTTTTAACGGTCGCTTTGATCTGCAAGTTCGCTCTCCAACATATTCAACCTGAAGATTTTGCGATCGCAAAGATTATTGCCTACTTTATACGTCTTTATAAGTAATAGTACTTAAATAAAGAATAGTAGTTAAATTTTGCTTTTTTATGAGATAAATTCCGAAGATTAAGACTTATAAGGGCTGCATCGACCCATCTTAATAAAAAAATCTAAGTATTCCCATCTACATTGCTGTTACCACATATCAGTCTTAAGCCTGCTGTTAACACTCTTGCAAACAGTTCCATGAATAGTTACACTTTTTAAAACATTCTCATTTTTACATGGCAGTTTCTGCCTCCTAAGAAGCGGTTTCTTACGAGGATGGCTGTCATGGTGACTAATGCGTTTCTTTAATATTTAAGATGCGCTTAGCCAAAAAAACCAAGTCTGCTAATAACAAAAACTCAAAAATTTGTTTGTAAACATAAATTATCGTGGAGGAGCGTAGTCAATGGGACTACCTTGGTACCGAGTACATACAGTCGTTCTGAACGATCCAGGACGGCTTATTTCTGTACATTTAATGCATACAGCCTTGGTGGCTGGCTGGGCTGGTTCGATGGCTTTGTACGAACTAGCTACTTTCGATCCTTCAGACTCCGTATTGAATCCAATGTGGCGACAAGGGATGTTTGTACTACCCTTCATGGCACGTTTAGGTGTTACGGAATCTTGGGGTGGTTGGAGTGTTACCGGAGGTACTGCTGTTGACCCCGGTTTCTGGTCGTTTGAAGGTGTGGCCGCAGCTCACATCGTTCTTTCGGGTTTATTGTTCTTAGCTGCCGTTTGGCACTGGGTTTATTGGGATTTGGAATTGTTCCAAGACCCGCGCACCGGCGAACCAGCTTTGGATTTGCCAAAAATGTTTGGTATTCACCTGTTCTTATCCGGTCTTCTTTGCTTTGGTTTTGGTGCTTTCCACCTCACGGGCTTATTTGGCCCAGGTATGTGGATTTCTGACCCTTACGGATTAACGGGTCACATTGAAGCAGTAGCGCCGGAATGGGGTCCTGCGGGTTTTAACCCGTTTAACCCTGGTGGAGTTGTAGCTCACCACATTGCTGCTGGTATTGTCGGAATTCTGGCTGGTTTGTTCCACTTGACTGTACGACCCCCTGAAAGACTTTATAAAGCCTTACGGATGGGTAACATTGAAACCGTACTTTCTAGTTCGATCGCAGCAGTATTTTTTGCCGCATTCGTAGTTGCTGGTACCATGTGGTACGGAAGCGCGACGACTCCAGTAGAATTGTTCGGTCCAACTCGCTATCAGTGGGATCAAAATTATTACCATCAGGAAATTGACCGTCGCGTTCAGGCTAGTGTTGCCAATGGCGCAAGTCTAGAAGCGGCTTGGTCGAGAATTCCCGAAAAACTAGCTTTTTACGACTACGTTGGTAATAGTCCTGCCAAAGGTGGTCTATTCCGTACTGGTGCGATGGATAAAGGCGACGGTATAGCCCAATCTTGGTTAGGACATCCGGTATTCAAAGATGGTGAAGGACGGGTATTAGATGTACGTCGTCTTCCTAACTTCTTTGAAACATTCCCCGTGATTTTAACCGACGCTGATGGTGTTGTCCGCGCTGATATTCCCTTCCGTCGTGCAGAATCCAAGTACAGTTTCGAGCAGACTGGTGTTACTGTCAGCCTTTACGGTGGCGACCTTAACGGTAAAACGTTTACTGACCCAGTAGATGTGAAAAAATATGCTCGTAAAGCTCAACTGGGTGAACCATTTGACTTTGACACTGAAACCTTAAACTCTGACGGTGTATTCCGTACCAGCCCCAGAGGTTGGTTTACCTACGGACACGCTGTATTTGCACTACTGTTCTTCTTTGGTCATATCTGGCATGGTTCTCGGACAATTTACCGAGATGTATTTGCTGGTGTTGACGCGGATCTTGAAGAACAAGTGGAATGGGGTAGATTCGCTAAAGTGGGCGACAAAACTACTCGCACAAGGGAAACCGCTTAACTGCGTTTTTACTTACTTCTAAGTAAAGAAGTGTAAAGAATGGTCGCGAAATAAATCTAAAATTGATCGTTTAGCTTATTTACGTGACCATTACTTCCTGTAGCTTGGTACACTAAGATTGCAGCCTGATAGTCAGCAGGAATTAATAATATGGAAAGCGTTGCATACATTTTGATTTTGGCACTGGCGATTGGCACCTTATTTTTTGCGATCGCCTTCCGCGAACCTCCTCGCATTGAAAATAAAGAGGAAAAGTAAGTTGATGCCCATTTGGCATTCAATTTCAATCAATTGATAATCTGACCGCTGCGATTAACATTCAAGAAACTGCAGCGGTTATTTTTATGAATGGGGAATGGGGAATTGGGAATGGGGAATTGGGAATTGGGAATGGGGAATGGGGAATGGGTAAAGAGTTTACCGATCTTCAATCCAAAATCCAAAATCTAAAATCCAAAATTTTATTGACTATTGACACTGATTTTATTAATATTTGATATAATTTAAAATCTGGAAGTTGATGTGTGTTTTAATCGGCTTTTCTGCGATAGGATGATATTGAATGTAGGTATGAACTCCCAAAACAAAGCGATTGCATATACATCGCTAGGAGGCAAAAATTTTACGGAGAATAAAACCAGGAAACATAAAGCATGGTAAATGTCAATCAGAAACCAACAAATGATATAGGGTTTACTCACGACGATTTTGCGGCTCTACTTGATAAGTACGATTATCACTTCAGCCCAGGGGATGTAGTCCCAGGTACAGTTTTTAGTTTAGAACCACGCGGCGCTCTGATTGACATTGGTGCTAAAACTGCGGCATATATACCTATACAAGAAATGTCAATTAACCGGGTCGATAACCCGGAAGAAGTATTACAATCCAACGAAACACGGGAATTTTACATTCTTAGCGATGAGAATGAAGAAGGTCAGTTAACGCTTTCTATTCGTCGCATCGAGTATATGCGGGCTTGGGAGCGAGTACGTCAGTTACAAACAGAGGATGCTACCGTGCGTTCCGGCGTATTTGCGACTAACCGTGGTGGAGCATTGGTGCGGATTGAGGGATTGCGGGGCTTTATCCCCGGTTCTCATATAAGTACTCGTAAACCAAAAGAAGATTTGGTGGGCGAAGACTTACCATTAAAATTCTTAGAAGTAGACGAAGAGCGCAACCGGCTTGTATTGTCTCATCGTCGGGCATTGGTTGAGCGTAAGATGAACCGCTTAGAAGTAGGCGAAGTAGTAATTGGTACAGTTCGCGGTATCAAACCTTACGGTGCCTTTATCGATATTGGCGGTGTCAGCGGTTTGCTACACATTTCCGAGATTTCTCACGAACATATTGATACACCCCATAGCGTGTTCAATGTCAATGATGAATTGAAGGTAATGATTATTGACTTGGATGCAGAAAGAGGAAGAATTTCTCTCTCAACTAAGCAGCTTGAACCCGAACCTGGTGACATGATTAAAAACCGGGATGCGGTATTTGATAAAGCAGAAGAAATGGCTGCTAAGTTCCGCGAACAATTGTTGGCTAAAGAACAGGGTATAACTCTCGAAGCAGCTTCTGGAGCCACAACAGTAGAAGAGGAAGTTCCAGCAGCAGTTGAAGAACCTCAAGGGGAAGAAGCATCGGCAGAAACTGAAGCTCAAG
>NZ_JAYGHM010000053.1:58552-61341 GCF_034931125.1 Rivularia sp. UHCC 0363
TTACAGCAGAAACTGAAGCTCAAGCAGAAGAAGTTCCAGTAGAAACTGAACAAAATGAAGCTCAAGAGGAAGTCGCAGCGGCTGTCGAAGAATAATGGTATCGTTATAGACATTTGTAACGATTTAAAGTTGAGTAAATCTTTAAAGAGGGGAAACCCTCTTTTTTTTAATTTTGGATTACACTGCGGGAAGACGCTTCCGCGTCAATAGATTTTAGATTTTGGATTATATACATATAAACCTGCTGTAAAATATATTTGGCAAAGATTGGCAAAAAATGTCAAAATTGTATTATTACAATATTGCTATTACCTTTTCTTCCTATGAGTACAATGAATATTTCTTTACCCGATCCAATGCGGGTATTTGTAGAAGAACAAGTTAAACAAAAAGGTTATAGTACAGTAAGTGAATATGTTCGCCATTTGATTCGTCAAGAGCAAGAAAATCTTGAAAACAAGCGTTTAGAAACTCTCCTGCTTGAAGGTTTAGACAGTGGTGAAAAAATCGAAATTAGCGATGAATGGTGGGAAAATAAAAAGGAGGAGTTAGTTCAAGGTTTGCGTCGGCAAAAATAATGACCTCACCGACGCTTCCGAGTGATGATAATTTATCGTTGATTAATTCAAAGCTACCAATTGCGATTCGATATTAGCAGAATTCAAATCCCGACCGATAAAAACCAAACGAGTAAGTCTAGCTTCTTCAGGTTTCCAAGGACGATCGTAAAATTGTTCAAAGCGATTTCCTACACCTTGCATTACCAAACGCATCGATTTATCGGGAACTGCAACAAAGCCCTTAACGCGAAAAATTTCTTGCTGTTGTACTAAAGTTTGTAACTGCTGTTTCAACTTTTCCGGGTTAAAACTACGGTTTAAAATTACGTGATGAGAAGTAATTTCATCA
Source organism: Rivularia sp. UHCC 0363 (assembly GCF_034931125.1). Lineage (NCBI taxonomy): Bacteria > Bacillati > Cyanobacteriota > Cyanophyceae > Nostocales > Rivulariaceae > Rivularia > Rivularia sp. UHCC 0363. Next base: position 59,462 of record NZ_JAYGHM010000053.1, read on the forward strand.
TCGTGTTCGTGTTCTTCCTCGGTGTCGTGATGGGAAGGACGTTGATCTAAATTATCTTCAACAGCGGCTTGTAAACCCAATAATATAGATGGGTCAATTTCACTGCGATCGCATTCAATTATCTTTACTATCCGAGGTAATTCCTGCTTAACTAAATTCTTCACTTTAACTAAAGTTGCTTCATCCACCAAATCAGTTTTATTTAATACCACTAAATCTGCACAAGCAAGCTGGTCTTCAAACAGTTCTTGCAAAGGTGTTTCATGCTCTAAACTATCATCTGCTTGCCGTTGCGCCTCTACCGCTTCTAAATCTCCAGCAAAAGTTCCAGCAGCAACCGCTTCACTATCCACAACGGTAATTACGGAATCGACTGTAGCAGCATTGCGAATTTCTTGCCAGCGAAAAGCTTTTACTAACGGCTTTGGTAAAGCTAAACCAGAAGTTTCGATCAAAATGCAGTCGATGCTGTCTCGTCGTTTAATTAACTGCTGCATCGTCGGTAAAAACTCTTCCTGAACCGTACAGCAAAGACAACCGTTAGTTAACTCATAGATATTATTGCCAATATTATCGCTGTCTTCCTCTTCCGGGCAAACTTGACACGATTGTAATAATTCCCCGTCAATACCGAGTTCGCCAAATTCATTGACTATAACAGCGATGCGTCTTCCTTGATTATTTTGTAGTAAATTACGAATTAAAGTAGTTTTACCACTACCTAAAAAGCCTGTGATCACGGTAACGGGAATTTTTGCAGCCATGTGTATAAAAAGCTTTGTGTATCGGTGTTTGGAGCGTTTGCATTGAAAATCAGCTTTGTTATTTTACGATGAAAGGGTATGTGGAATAGCAAAACACTTTAAAAGATGCCGAAACGCATTATCAGCGAAATTTCCGACAACAAGAAGCGATGCTTCCCAGCTATCGGGAAAAATGGCGTTTGATAAGTTATTTAATATTGTTTTGATTTGTTCTTGATTTTCTATATTAACAAAATTCATCATTATCACATTCCTGGTGGTGCGTGACGCTCAAACATAATTAATCGTTTACCTTAAAATTCAGCTTTTACGTCACACACTAGGGTGTTGACTTTGATAGAATTTACCCGTTTTCGGCTCATGCATTAACTGGTTCCCAGCCTCCGGCTGGGAACCCATGACAGTCGGCTCTGCCGACCGTCAAAAGCCAACACAAAAACTGTATGAACTTTTAGCCCAAAAAAACCACAGAGTCAACAGCCTAGTCACACACCCTACAATTTAACCATTCCCAATTCCCAATTCCCAATTTTTATGATTGAAGCAGTAATTTTCGATATGGATGGTTTGTTGATTGATTCCGAACCATTATGGCAACAGGCAGAAATAGCTATATTTAAACAGGTAGATATAATTCTCATTCCTTCTATGTGCCTGCAAACCAAAGGACTGAGAATTGATGAAGTTGTAGAATACTGGTACAAAAAATATCCTTGGGATAATTTATCTAAGTTGGAAGTTGAAGAGGCAATAGTTGATAAATTAATTGAGCTAATTTGTACTGAGGGTAAGGCTTTGGCTGGTGTTAATGATGCGATCAATTATATCAAAACTAAAGATGTAAAAATAGCTTTGGCTTCTTCTTCATCATATAAAATTATCAATGCTGCCCTAAAAAAACTAAATCTAACTGATACCTTTGAAATAATTTATTCGGCTGAATCTGAGGCTTTAGGAAAACCTCATCCCGGTGTTTATCTGACTACTGCGAATAAACTGGGTGTATCTCCGCAAAATTGCTTGGCTTTAGAAGATTCCCTCAACGGAGTTTTAGCCGCGAAATCCGCTCAAATGAAATGTATCGCTATCCCTGAAACGTCAGATCATAACCCAAAA
>NZ_JAYGHM010000054.1:0-56987 GCF_034931125.1 Rivularia sp. UHCC 0363
ACAGTTACAAACCGATGGTAGTTTTACCTTTGATGCTGCCAAACTAAGAGAAATTAACGGTGATGTTGATTTAAGTGAAGGTGAACATACTCTCAAATTAATTGCTACTGATGCAGTTGGTAATGTTTCGGAAGTTCTAGAATTTACGTTTACTCTAGATACTCAATCACCTTCTTTAACAGTCAATAATCCAAGCGTTGATGGGGAATTAACAGAAGGTGCAAAACTCACTGGTACTGTGGATGCTACTGGTTCTGAAATTGCGAGTTTAACTTATCGTTTTAACACTGGTGATGAGGTACTAATTCCAGTTGATGAAAATGGTGAGTTTGATATTGAATTGGATTTCACCGGAATTAGCGATGGTGCTAATACTTTAACTATCACTTCTACCGACTTAGCAGGGAATGTTAGCACCAATTCAATAGCTGTTACATTAAATACAGTTAGCCTAGAAACTTTGAGCGTGATGCCAGGAGAACGTTTAGAGGTAGACTTAACTGAGATTATTTCCAACAGTGAAAATGCTTCCTTCTCCATTGAAAGTGATGAAGAACTACCTGCGGGAATGCTCGCAGGTGATGGGAAATTGGTATTTAATCCGACACCAGATGAAGTAGGAACTTATGCTTTCACTGTAGTGGCAAGAATTGGGGATACGGAAACTAAACAAAACTTTAGTCTCCAAGTAGTTGCCGATACAATTAATACTACTCGCCTTTCTGGAGTGATCCAAAATACTGATGAACAACCTTTAGCTGGGGTAGTAATAAGCGTAGGAGATTTAACAACTACTACTGAAGCTGATGGTTCTTTTGTCCTAGAATTAACCGCAGATGTGGCTGGGAATGATTTTATCAGGATAGAGCCGGGTCAAGAAGTTGGGGGTGATCTTTATCCATCGATTGCGGAGAAAATCTCCTTATTGCTCGAACGTGACCCATTTACAGGGGTTAACAATGTAATCGACCGTCCCATCTTTTTGCCTGCTATTGATACGACAAATGCCGTTACCATTGATCCAAATGTGGATACAACGGTAACTACACAAGCTATTCCTGGTGCAGGTGTGTTTGTGGCAGCAGGAAGCTTGGAAAATCAGGAAGGTGAGGCATTTACAGGTCAACTGAGTATCACGGAAGTCCCACGAGAATTGACTCCTGCATCATTACCGCCGAATTTGCTTCCCGATGCACTTGTAACAATTCAGCCGGGAGAAATGGTCTTTAACCAACCAGCTCCACTATCCATGCCTAATTTGGCTGGTTACGCACCGGGAACGGAAATGGATTTATGGTCAATTAATCCGGTCACAGGTGAATTTGACAATGTTGGTACTGGTCGGGTAAGTGCAGATGGTAGTGTAATTGAAACTATTGATGGTGGTATCCGTAATAGTAGTTGGCATTTCTTCTCACCACCGCCAGAAGCTCCTACAGATCCGGATGAAAATCCACGCAACCCAGATGACGGCTGTAATGATTGTAAGGCAACAGCAGCAGGTACTTCGGAAGTAGAATTACATTCCGGTGCTGTTCTGGAAAATCACAATTTAGTATCTTATCAGTCTTTGGGAGTAAATCGGGGTTTGAGCCTAAGTTATGATTCATTGCGGGCTGACCCCAGACCAATCGTGAATTTTGGTTATGCGAATGCTCAAGCTAACCCGAACCGACGATTAATTGCCGAACTTACGGTGAATCGGGGTGACTTTGAGTTACAAGTTCCAGGTTTTGCTGGCGGAGAATTCGGACTAAACGGTGGTGAACATTTCTGGTCGCTTCCTGACGATGGTGGAGCTATTGATGCAGCACTACAGGTAGATTTACGTTCTTTGTCATCCGGTCGCTACAACTACGAACTAACTACTGGACTGGTGCAGTTCAACAATGATTTGTTTAGCGGTACAACATCTACTAGTAATGGGCAACTGTTACATATCAATACGATTGACAGTCCCTTTGGTCATGGCTGGGGATTAGCAGGTTTGCAGGAATTGATTGAAAATCCTGATGGTTCCGTAATCCTAGTTGATGGAGACGGTAGTGAATTACTATTTGAACCACCATCAAATCCTGGCGATGCTTATGAGTCACCTGCTGCGGACTTCTCTACCCTGGAACGTTTGGAAGATGGTACTTTCCGTCGTACTTTGACAGACCAAACTGTCTACATCTTCAACGCGCAAAATAAGCTTGAGTTAATGCGCGATCGCAATGAGAATGAAAGTCAATTTTTCTACAATGAAGATGGTAATATCACCAGGTTTGTTGACCCTGTAGGATTGGAAACTACATTTGCCTATACCAACGGCAAAGTCACAAGTATTACTGACCCCTCCGAAAGAGTTACTCAGTTGGAGTATGACAGTGCAGGAAACTTAACTCGGATTACTGACCCCGATGGTTCGCAGCGCACCTGGGAGTATGATGCTGACCGACACATGGTTGCTGAAATTGATAAGCGGGGTAATCGGGAAGAAACTTTCTATGATTTTGCTGGAAGAGCGGATCGAGCAATTCGTAAAGATGGTTCCGAGCTTGATTTTGACCCCGTACAGGTGCAAGGACTATACGCATCTAATAGAACCATTGACCCACTTAATGCTCCAGTAGCCTTTCAATTAGGGGCTGTAGAATCTACTTACGTAGATGGAAATGGTAATACAATAGTTAACACTTTAGACCAAGCGGGACAAATTGTTTCTTCCACTGATGAAGTAGGGGCATTACCTACGGTTCAGCGTAATGAAGATAATTTAATTATTCGTAGTACTGATGCCAGAGGCAACATTACCTTATTCAATTATGATGACAAAGGTAATGTCTTGACTATTGAGGATGGTATTGCCAGCAATGGTAATGTAGTTAGCGGTTCCATTTCTGAGCCAGGAGAAGTTGACGAATTTACCTTTGAAGGAATAGCAGGACAACAGCTTTATTACGATAACCTCATAGATGATTCTAATAATTCTGTTAATCTTAATGCCCAACTATTAAGTCCTAGTGGTGAAAGTATCTTCAACCTCACGGCAAATAGGGATAGTCAACTTTCTATTCTAACCGAAACGGGTACTTACCGCTTAGTTATCGATGGGGGTGTGGGACAAACTGGCGACTATAACTTCCAGTTATTAGATGCAGCAAATGCTACCATTTTAACTCCAGGCACAATTGTTACAGAAAGGCTTGACCCAGGTGTTGAAACTGATATTTACCAGTTTGAAGGAACAGCAGGACAACGAGTACTATTTGACAGTATTAACGACGGGGGACTCTTCGGCAATAGCTGGATACTTTACGGACCTGGCAACCAGCAGCTAAGTAACTTAACCCTTGGTATTGACTTTGAAACCACATTATCAACTGATGGTACTTATGTCCTAGTAGTTGACGGTAATACTAATGGTGGAACGGTTGATTACAGCTTCCGACTTACTGATAGTAGCGACGATCCAGTTGAAGTTAGTGGTTTAGGTAGTTTAATCACAGGAGAAATTGCTGAAGGTGAGGAAGATACTTTCACTTTCACTGCACCAGCAGGATTACCAATTTACTTTGACAGCCAAGATGGTGATAATGACCCCGTTAGCGTGGATATTGTTGACCCAACTGGTACGCGCTTATTCTTCAACGATGCTTCCTTTGACCGAGGAATCGTTACTCTCAATCGTTCTGGTACTTATACCGGAACAGTAAGAGGCGATTTTAATTCTGCTACTGGGGACTATAACTTTAAGTTAGTTAATCTTCAAACAGATGCCACGGAACTGTCGCTAGGAACAACAACTGCGGAAAATATAGCTGGATTTGAGGTAGATATTTATCGCTTTACTGGTACAGCAGGTCAGAAACTATACTTTGATAGTTTGGTTAACCAATTCCAAGATGTTGATATCAGGTTAGTTAATCCAAGTGGTAACAATATCTTCAATATCAACTCGGATAGAAACTCGGATGTTTTAACTCTTTCTGAAGCAGGTACTTATTATCTGATTGTAGAAAATGATGGTGAAGCTGCTGCTGATTACAGTTTCCGTCTTTTAGATACAGCAAATGCTATTAGTCTAACTTTGGATACGGCAATTACGGGAACTCTTGACCCTGGTATTGAAACTGACATCTACCAGTTTGAAGGAACTGCCGACCAAAAGTTATTCTTTGATAGTTTGGGAGCAGCTAGTGGTAGATGGTTGCTTTACGGACCTGGTAATCAGTTGATCGGAAGCCGGAGCTTAAATAGTGACTTTGAACAAACGCTAACCACAGATGGTACTCATCTACTGGTTGTTGAGGGTAGTAGTACTAGCGGTACAGTAGATTATAATTTCCAAGTTGTAACGCCTCAAACAACCAATACTGCACTGACATTAGGAGAAACCGTCACGGGCAGTATTTCCGAACTAGGGGAAGTAGATGAGTACACCTTTGAGGGGGTAGGTAAGCGAATCTATTTTGACGCTATCGGCACGGATGCGAATGTTAATGTTGAATTAGTCAGCCCCAATGGTAATCGGATTTTCTCAATCAACTCCGATGATGACCGAGGAGTATTTGCACTCACCGAAGTAGGAACTTATCGTCTCATCGTTAATGGTGATTTTGGGGAAACTGGAGATTATAGCTTCCGGTTATTTGATGCGGTAGAAGCTCCCATATTAACTTTAGATACACCTGTTACTGGTAGTCTTGACCCAGGAAATTCTAGTAATATCTACCAGTTTGAAGGAACGGCTGACCAAAAGCTATTCTTTAATAGTCTGGGAACAGTTACTGGCAGATGGCTTCTTTACGGATCTGGTAATCAGTTGATCGAAAATCAGAGCTTAAATAGTGACTTTGAAGAAACACTAACCGCAGATGGTACTTATCTGCTGGTTATTCAGGGTAATACTACTAACGGTACAGTAAATTACAATTTCCAAGTTGTCACACCTCAAACAACTACTGCTGCGCTGACGTTAGGAGAAACTGTCACGGGTACTATTTCTGAGCCAGGAGAAGTAGATGAGTATACCTTTGAAGGTGTTGGTAAACGAATCTATTTTGATGCTATCGGCACAGATCCGAATGTTAATGCTGAATTAATCACTCCCAATGGTAATCGGATTTTCTTCACCAACTCCAATAATGACCGGGGTACTTTTACTCTTACCGAAGTAGGTACTTACCGTCTTTTACTTAATGGTGATTTTGGAGACACTGGAAATTATAACTTCCGCTTGTTAGATGTTGAAACAATTCCTAGTTTGACTCTAGATACAACGGTTACTGGTAATCTTGATCCTGGGCTAGAAACTGAATTGTACAAATTTGAAGGAACCGCAGGTGAAAAACTCTTCTTTGAACAGTTGTCTGCTCCTGCTGGTGGTCGCTGGGTTCTTTATGGAGTTGGAGACCAATCCCTAATTGACCGCTCTTTGGGTAGTAATTTTGAAGTCACGTTGCCAACAGATGGTACTTATGTCCTAGCACTACAAGGTAATATCACTAGTGGTACTATTAGCTACAGTTTCCAAGTATTAAACCCTGAGACAACCATAACGGAACTGACTTTAGGGGAAACTGTCACGGGTAACATTTCTGAGCCAGGAGAAGTAGATGAGTTTACTTTTGCTGCGACACCCGGACAACGAATTTACTTTGATGCTCTTGGTTTTGACACCGATATTGATGCTCAGTTATTCAGTCCCAGTGGTGTCAGTATCTTCAGTATTTTCTCGGATGATGACCGAGGACCTTTGACACTAACAGAAGCGGGAACTTATCGCTTAGTAGTAGATAGTGGTTTTGGGGATACTGGTAATTACAGCTTCCGATTATTAGATGCAGCAGCAGCTTCTACTTTGACTGTGGGTACAACCATTACAGGTAGTCTTGACCCCGGAATTGAAACTGACATCTACCAATTTGAAGGAACAGCAGGTCAACGCTTGAATTTCGAGCAACTCCTCAACCCATCGGGAGCTTCATGGTATCTCTACGGACCAGGAAATGAATTTATTGTCAGCCGCAATATTAACTCCGATTTTGACAATACGTTGCTGCGAGATGGTACTTACCTATTGGTATTAGACGGCAATGCTTCAGGCGGTACAATTAACTACAGTTTCCAAGTCACCGATATTAGCGATGCAACTGTAGAAGTCACGGGTTTGGGAACCTTACTGAGTGGAGAAATTGCCGCAGGGGAGGAAGATACCTTCACCTTCACTGCACCAGCAGGACTACCAATTTACTTCGATAGCCAAGATGGTGATAATGACCCAATTAGTGTAGAAATTATTGACCCAGATGGTACGCGAGTATTCTCCAGGGATGCTTCCTTTGACCGGGGACCTGTGATTCTGACTCGTTCTGGAACTTACACGGTAACTGCGAAGGGCGATTCTGCTTCAGCTACAGGTGACTATAATTTCCGTATCCTTGACCTCGAAAGCTCTGCTACTGATTTAGTTTTAGGAACTACCACTACCGAAACCCTTTCAGCCTTCAAGACGGATATCTACCGTTTTAATGGCACACCGGGTCAGAAATTGTACTTAGATAGCTTGGTTCCGGAATTCCAGAATGTAAGTATTCGGTTAGTTAGTCCTAATAGTAGCTCGGTCTTTAATATCAACTCCGAAAGAGACCAAGAACCGTTTACTTTATCGGAACCAGGAACTTACTACCTAATTGTTGAAAATAATACTGGTGCTGCTGCTGACTTCAGTTTCCGACTGGTAGACCTGGCAAATGCTACAGCACTGGCGTTAGATACAGTAACTAATGGTACTCTTGATCCCGGAATTGAAACTGAACTGTATCAGTTTACAGGCACGGCAAACCAGAAATTATTCTTCGATAGTTTAGCAACAGGCAACGGTACTTGGTCGCTTTACGGACCTCAAAATCAGTTCATCACAAGTAGAAATTTGAGCAGTGATTTCGAGGTAACGTTGCCGAATGATGGTACCTACGTTCTACTAATTGATGGCAACACTACCAATGGTACGGTTGACTATAGCTTCCAGGTAACAACACCTGAGAGTACAACTACAGCGTTAACTTTGGGAGAAACTGTCACAGGTAACGTTACTGAAGTTGGGGAAGCGGATGAATTTACCTTCACTGGCGCAATCGGAGAAAGACTCTACTTTGACGCTCTTGGTATTAATGCTAGCGTAAATGCTCAGTTGTTTAGCCCCAGTAGTAACAGCATCTTCTTCAACAATTCCAATAATGACCGACAACCGTTTACTCTCACCGAAGCCGGAACTTACCGTTTAGTTCTCAACGGTGACTTTGGTGAATCCGGGGATTACAGCTTCCGGCTGTTAGATATCACAGAAGCGACTACACTCACCCTAGATACAGTCACCAGTGGTACTCTTGACCCTGGATTGTCAAGTCAATTGTACAAATTTGAAGGAACTGCTGAGCAAGTACTGTTCTTCGATAATCTTGATTTCAATCAAGGTTGGCAACTTTACGGACCAGGAAATCAGTTAATTGGCAGTGATAGTTTTGGTCGTAACTTTAAAGTTACGCTGCCAACAGATGGAACTTATGTGCTGGTGTTGGATGGTGAAACCAGTGATGGTACGGTTGACTTCAGCTTCCAGCTAGTTACACCATCAACCACAACCACTGCACTAACTCTGGGAGAAACCGTTACGGGTAGCATTTCTGAGCCAGGAGAAGTAGATGAATTTACCTTTACTGGGGAAATTGGACAAAAATTATACTTTGATGCTCTTGGTACAGACTTCAATGTTGATGTCCAGTTGTTCAGTCCTAGTGGAGTTAGCGTCTTTAATATCTTCTCAGATGATGACCGAGAACCTTTCACTCTGACTGAAACCGGAACTTATCGCTTAGTTCTCGATGGTGGGTTGAGCGATACTGGTGACTACAGTTTCCGCTTGTTAGATACAGCAGATGTTCCTACCCTTACCTTAGATACAGTTATCAGTGGTAGCCTCAACCCAGGAAAAGAAAGCGATATTTACAAGTTTGAAGGAACAGCCGAGCAGGTACTTTACTTTGATAACTTAGGAACATTTAATCAACGCTGGCAACTTTACGGACCAGGAAATCAGTTAGTTGACAGCAGATTTGGTAGCGACTTTGAAGCAACTTTACCTACTGATGGTACTTATCATCTAGTTTTAGATGGGGAAATCACCGACGGTACAATAGACTACAGTTTCCAAGTGGTGACCCCAGAAAGGACAACCACAGCTTTGAATTTGGCTGCTGTAGGTATTGGTGAGCGTCGCTTTACCTACGACCCAATTTTCAACCAGCTTACTAGCACCACTGATGAACTGGGACGACAAACGTTGTTTGAAATTGATTCCAACAACGGTAATCTACTCTCTACTATCCAGGTAATTGGTGAAGTGGGTGGTGATGATGATATTGTTACCCAGTTTACTTACACAGACCAAGGACTGCTGGACATCATTACTGACCCCCTCGATAGAATCACCGATTTCGATTACAACGACCTTGGTTTACTGTCCTTAATTACCTTTGCTAAAGATACTGCGGATGAAGCGACACAACAGTTCGAGTATGATACAGAGGGTAATCAAACGGCAGTTATTGATGAAAATGGTAATCGTACCGAGTTTGAATACGATGCTCTCAACCGTATAAGTAAAATTATTGAGGCAGACCCAGATGGTGATGGACCATTAACTGCACCTGTTAGTACCTTTACTTACGACCAAGCAGGAAACTTATTAACCACAACCGATGCTCTGGGTAACCTTACTCAAAACCAGTATGATGTTCTAGAACGTCTGACTCAAAATGTTGATGCTCTTGAGAATACAACCAGCTACGGTTACGACTCCTTGGGCAATCTGACATCAATTATAGACCCCTTGGGTAATGAAACTAAGAATATCTACGACCAACGCAATCGGTTAATTGAAACTATCGATCCAGATGAAGGTAGTACCAAATTTAGTTACGATTTTGACAACAATCTCACCTCAGTCATCGACCCAGTTGAAAACGAAACCACCTTTACCTACGACGCTCGCGATCGCTTGATTAGCGAAACCGACCCCTTGGGTAATACCATGACCTTTAGGTATGACGCGGTTGATAACTTGGTTTCCCAAACTGACCGCAATAGTCGCGTGACTGAGTTTGAGTATGATGACATTGACCGCTTGATTACTGAAAATTGGGTAGGTAATGAGCAAGTAATTAATTACAACTACGACAAAGCAAGTAATCTAACTTCGGTCACCGATACATTTAGTTCCCTTGCTTACACCTACGATAATCGCGATCGCGTTCTCACTGTAGATAATGCAGGTACTCCAAATGCACCCAATGTACTCCTTAACTACACCTATGACGGAGTGGGTAATATTCTTTCGGTGGCAGATACCATCAATGGTGTTGCTAGTGGTACTAATTCCTACAGCTACGATGCGCTCAATCGCTTGACAGAACTTACTCAATCTGGTAATGGTGTCAGCGATAAACGAGTAGACTTTGGCTACAATGCGATCGGTCAATTTAAGACCATTAACCGCTATTCCGACTTGGATGGTACGCAGTTAGTCACGGGTACAAACTACAGCTATGATGCACTCAACCGATTGAGTAGCCTCAGACACAATAATGGCACAGCGGATGTTGCCTTCTACGACTATACCTATGATGCTGCCAGCCGCATTAACAAAATTACCGATATTGATGGGGTCACTGACTATACCTACGATAGCCGCAGTCAACTGACTGGGGCTGACCGCAGTAATGCTACCAACCCTGATGAAACCTACGCCTATGATGCCAATGGTAACCGTGTCAATTCCAGCATTCATGGCGAAAGCTATGAAACTGGGGATGGTAATCGCTTGTTATCGGATGGAACTTATACCTACACTTATGACAGTGAAGGCAATCTAATTAGCCGCACGGAAATTGCTACGGGTGCAGTGCGCTTGTTTGAGTGGGATTACCGGAACCGTCTGGTTGCGATTATTGACCAAGATTCAGCAGGAAATGAAACACAGCGAGTTGATTATACTTACGATGCCTTCAATAGACGGATTGCGAAGGCGATTGAAAGTAATGCTCAGGATGATATTCCTGCTGAAATTAGTCACTTTGTTTATAACGAGGATGATGTGCATCTTGAATTTGTGGATGCAGATGGGGTAAATGGTACAAATCCGCCTGTTCTCGATAAACGCTATTTACATGGTCCTTTGGTTGACCAAATAATAGCGCAAGAAGAAGCAGATAGTACAGTTTTATGGCACCTAGCTGATCATTTGGGCACAATTCGCGATTTGGTTGATAACAGCAGCACTGTTGTTAATCACTTCACCTACGATTCTTTTGGCAATATCGTTACTGAAACGAATCCTGCTGTTAACACCCGTTACCTGTTCACGGGACGGGAGTTTGATGAGGAAACGGGACTGTACTACTACCGCGCACGGTATTACAATTCCTCTACTGGAAGGTTTTTGAGTGAAGATCCGATTGGATTTATGGGGGGTGATCCAAATTTTTACAGGTATGTTGCTAATAGTTCGATCAATTGGGGTGATCCTTCTGGACTAAAACTTTCACCAGCACAGTGTAACGAGCTTAGAGGTGATATATTTAGAAAACATACAAAACTTCTGGATACATTAAGGAAATATAATCCTCAAGAAGATGCAAAAGGTGGTCACTCATTTATGGGAGGTGAACGAGAAACTAAACCTGGAGGTCACTACACTAAAATAAAAAATCTTCAAAGGGGAATCAAAAATGATTTAGCCCGCTATTTAAAAGAGTGCCGTGATAATGATGATGATGATAATCCTCCACCACGAATACCCAGGTGCATTGATGAAACGGCGAATAGACCTGTTCCGGAGCCTCTACCGAATAATGATTTAGCCAAAAATGTCGCAATTGGTATAGGAACTGTAGGTGCAGGTTATTTAATCTGGCGAGGTATTCGCTTAGTCCCTTCACTGTTTCCGCCTCTTTGGCCAACTCTTGCTCCTAACCTTGCTATTCCCTAATTAAATAAAATTCTAATATTGCTTTCGCAACAAGGCAATTGAAATTTGTTCAAACAATTCATTTTGACTTCTTCGCCATCCTTTTAGAAAGCGAAGAAGTCAACTTCCCAAATCAAAATATCGATAAGCTATTAAAAATGTGTACGCAATATTCCTACACACCTAATGCAAAATAATTACTGATATGGATAATTTAAGCGCGGATCAAAGATTGATGGATATCATATGGGATAATCGCCCCGATCTTTTAGCAAAAGCTTTATCAAAAGGTATTGATATAAATATAAAAGACACAAATGGTAATACACCACTTATTTGGGCAACAATATTAGGTTATTACGAAATAGTACATATATTGTTAGCTCATAATGTTGAGATAAATGCTAAACAAGATAATGGAGCTACGGCTCTCATCTATGCTGCATATAAAGGTAATTTAGGTATTCTTAAAAAACTTATATCTTTTGGTGCTGATGTAAATGCGAAAGATAACGATGGTGAAACAGCTCTAATGAGTGCGGCTAAAGAGGGTCACGTTGAGGTAATCAAAAATTTACTTGCTGCTGGTGCTAATGTAGATACCAAAGATAATAATGGTCTAACAGCATTACAATGGGCGCTATGTAGAGGTAATTACATTGATACTGTTTGTGTTTTGGTTGCAGATGGTGCTGATGTAAATATTAAAAATGATAGTGGTGAAACCGCTCTAATCAGCGCAGTATATATGGGTTATTCCAACATTGTGTCTGCTTTAATCGCAGCTGGTGCTGATGTAAATGCTATAACAAATAGCGGTGAAACTGCTTTGAATATTGCAGAATATAAAGCAGAAAAGTATATAAACATAGCACAGAAACTGAAACAAGCTTGTTCTACTGCTATTTGTCAAGAGAAAACAAATTAAGCAAACGCAATTTACGATCGGGATAAAGACATCCATTAATTTCAAGAACGTATGTCGCTTTTTTTATAAAATAAAGATTGTTTTTTCAACTGGAACTATCTTCTAAACAAGATTTTGTATTTGCATTAATTAGCTTCTACCAAAGAAAGAGCCGTTATATTTAATAGCCATTAAATGACTCAACTGTGGATATAGAAACCACGTTCACCATACCAGTAATGTTATTGATAGCATTGATTAATTCACTAATAAAACTAAAAACTTCGAGGAAATAACCATCTTTACTATATAGAATTATTCAGTGGTTTTCTCCTAAAGAACGTGAACAATGTCCTCTGTACACTGTGAACAGTAGCATCTGTTTCTAACTTCTTATTCATGATTAAATTTTACCGTCAACCAAATGGAAATATTTTCCCAGCAATTGACGGTTTATTTAAAACTTTAACAAGCTTAATTAAAATTATGCTAATTATTCTATAAAGTTAACAGTAATTACGTTGACGAGTAATTTAATCTAAATTTTAAAATCACAGCAAGTTAAACTGTTTAGTTCCATCAAAATACTATAAATAACACTATTTGTGTTTACTAACACTGTACTTAAATATTTATTTTGCTAAGATAAACCCCAAGGTAATCTCCTTAATTGTTAATTGATTTGTTAAATATTCAATTTTCATAAATATTCGCTATTATTCTAAATAATAAAAACAACATTAATTGTAAAAAAAATACTCGTAATAATCAATTTATCTGTTTTATTCTAAAGCAAAATCCTATTCAGCCTGACTTTAAATATTGAATTGAACTGACAACAATTACAACGAGCTAGTTGGTGCGTAACTCTACTTATCTTATAACCGCGTACAATTTTTTTTTAAGGGTCAAAAGTCTACGTTTAATAATTTGTCAGATGTGCAAATAACCACATCACGATATTTGCTGCAAAGCTGCTGCCGTTCTAAACAAAAATTCCTAATCATGAAAACTCTAACATCCCTTCAACAAAAAATCTTAAACACCAAACTCCCCCTACTCCTATCCTCCACAATCAGCATACTCTTCAACTTCCCTTCCCAAGCAATGGATTTTTCCTTAGACACGGAAGATCCAGTACTGCTGTGGAACCAAGCAACATTAGAAGCCATCAGCAACACCAACATGGGTCCTACTCCCACATCCCGTGCTTTGGGCTTAGTTAATACCAGTATTTACGATGCCTGGGCAGCCTACGACCCAGTAGCAATCGGCACTCAATTGGGTGATACTCTTCAAGTTTCTAACGAAGAAATAACTCTTTTTAATAAACGTACTGCAATCAGTCACGCTGCATACACCACCTTATTAGACTTATTCCCCACCCAAGAGCCTGCATTCACTCACTTGATGCAGCAACTGGGAATAGATTCCACCACTACAACCACCAACACAGCAGCAGGAATAGGTAACTTAGCAGCCAAAACATTACTTGATAATAAATATACAGACGGTTCCAACCAACTAAATAATTACACTGACACAACCAATTACCAACCAGTCAACACCTGGGATAAAATAACCGACCCCAATCGCTGGCAACCACTTAGTATAGATAATGGCAAAAACATTCAAAAATTTCTTACACCGCAATGGGGAGACGTTATCCCTTTTGCCTTAAAATCGGGGAATCAATACCTACCACCACCACCCGCACAATTCGGCACTCAATCGTATATAGACCAAGCCCTGCAAGTAATTGAATACAGCGCTTCCCTTACAGACGAACAAAAAGTAATTGCAGAATACTGGGCAGATGGACCACAAACTATACTACCACCAGGTCACTGGCATTTGATAGCCGAATATGTCTCCACCAGAGATAATTTAAGCCTAGATGATAACGTCAAACTCTTCTTCAGTTTGGGTAACGCAGTATCCGATGCAGGTATTGCAGCTTGGGATGCTAAAGAATATTACGATTACGTCCGTCCCGTCACAGCCATCCAATACTTAGCAGCAAATCATTTATTCCCAAACGACCATCCCCTAGTCCGTACTAACCCCCAAACCAACACACAAGAAATTTATTCTTGGGCAGGTCCCGATAAAGGTTCTCAATGGATAGATGGTACAACTTGGCTTCCCTACCAAAAAAGTACCTTTGTTACCCCTCCTTTTGCCGAATACGTATCGGGACACAGCACCTTTAGCGCTGCTAGTGCAGAGATACTTAAACGATTTACCAAAAGCGATGAATTAGGGGCTTGTCATACCCAATTACCCAATACCTCCACCTTTGAAACCAATACACCAAGCAACACAATTCAACTTTGCTGGGATACTTTTACAAGTGCTGCCGATCAAGCCGGAATTTCTCGACTTTACGGTGGTATTCACTTCCAGGATGGAGATATCAACGGTAGGATATTAGGACGTAAAGTAGGCACAGCAGTTTGGGAAAAATCACAATATTATATTAGCGGTGGTAAACCAGTTACAAAAGTTCCCGAACCTTCTCCTATATTGGGTCTATTGACATCAGCCGCTTTTGGAGCGGTGTTATTATTCAAACGTAATATCACTCGACATACCAAATCTGTGACAAAAGAGAATGAATTTTAGCCCAAATTTCTGATAACGTCATGAAGCCACTTAAAAAACATTCCTAACTTCTACAACCCAGGAAGACTTGAGCAGTACAAACCCACATTCCGTACTTCAATAAGTAGCATGAATGAATTACATTAACGGGCAATTAAAAACTATAGTTTTTAAAAATTAAGTAACCATCAAAAAATAAATTATACACACCAAAAATCAAGCTTTTTTATCGTCTATAAAAAGCCAGTGAGATAGTTTAATTTGAATTTTTAAATCAGTTATAGAAACACAAGACCATGCAATAGGGAATCAGAGATTTTAGAACTAACATAATAAATAATATTTTTGACAAGCATTCGGTAGGAATTGCAAGATGCGACAATGTTCCTTTTATATTTAAACTATTTCTGCTACTTATTACACTCGTGCCTGTACTACACAATGAAGTGCGGAATGTGGGTTACAATAAACCGGGCTTCTTGAAAAAAACCGAGTTTCTTAATAGCTTATGGAATATTTAGAAGTGCTTTTACTTCTTCAGGACTTACGCAATTGTCACAAAACCCCGGTTGGTGCGTGACACTAAAACCTTATTATTGCGTTAAAAATCAAACATAGTGTCACAGCACCCTACGAGCAGAATATGCCAGTTGGGTAAGTCCTATTCTTCTCAGAAAACTGCTAAGTAATTAAACAAAATTGATAGTGTTGTTGCTACCATCTCGCGATCAAATTATTTCTAAATCCTCTTAATAGTCTTTTCCTAGTTGATAAATGCCGTATCCTACCTCCTTTGCGCTAAAGTAACTTCAACGTGCATCGCAGGAAAAGCCATGAAAGCAGTATTAATGACAGCACCTGGAAACCCGGAAGTATTGCAATTATGCGAAATCCCAAACCCACTTCCTCCTCAAAATACAGAACTTTTGGTACGTTTAAAAGCTGCTGGTGTTAACCCCATCGATACAAAACTTCGCGATCGCGGTACTTTCTATCCCGATAAAATGCCTGCAATTTTAGGATGTGATGGTGCAGGTGTGGTGGAAGCGGTGGGAACTGCGGTTAAACGTTTTCGCGTCGGAGATGAAGTATATTTTTGCAACGGGGGAATAGGCGATCACCAAGGTAATTACGCAGAGTTCACAACTGTAGACGAGCGCTTCGTGGCTGCGAAACCAAAATCTGCGTCTTTTGTAGAAGCTGCGGCTGCACCTTTAGTATTAATTACCGCATGGGAAGCTTTATACGAACGCGGACGTTTGCAACCGGGGGAAAAAGTATTAATTCATGCTGGTGCTGGTGGTGTCGGACACGTCGCAATTCAACTCGCGAAGCTCAAGGGTGCCGATGTTTGCACTACGATAAGTTCTCAAGAGAAAGCTGATTTTGTCAAGAATCTGGGGGCTGATTATACGATTAATTATAAAGAGAATGATTTTGTCAAAGCCGTTTTAGATTGGACAAATGGTGGTGTAGATTTAGCATTCGATACCGTTGGTGGAACAACTTTTGAGAAAACATTTCCAGCAGTACGGATTTACGGCGATATTGTGACGATTTTGCAACCGAGTGCGGAAACTAATTGGAAAGTAGCGAGACAGCGCAATCTCAGGATTAGTTTGGAGTTAATGTTAACACCGATGTTAGAAGGAATGGTAGAAGCACAAGCACATCATGGCGAGATTTTAGCAGAATGTGCGAAGTGGATGGATGAAGGTAAGTTGAAAATTTGTGTTAATCAGACTTTTGGTTTGGAAGAAGTTGCCAAGGCTCATCAGTTATTAGAAGCGGGTTCGATTATGGGGAAGGTGGTTATTGTTAATTCGTAGTTTGTTAAATAATACCTGGCGATTCAATATGCCTGCGGCACACCTCCGGTGAACGCGGCTACACAGGCAAAGTCCACCTTCGTGGACTAATATTTAATGTTTATTGTAGGGTGTGTTACGGCGATGAAATGCTTGCGAGGAAACAAATATGTTAGTTAATGCCGTAACGCACCATCTTGAATTATTGAAGTAATTGGGGATTGGAAATGGGTGGGGTACTACAAGATAAGTTTATAGTATATATTCATATCTGACACTAAATTAACTGTATGACAACGTTTCTTACAGATTTTACTGACGTTACTAGAATTCATATATCTTCAAAATTGAATCTAGAGCAGCGGAGTCAATTGGGACAATTTTTAACTCCTGCACCAATTGCTCGTTTTATGGCAAAACAATTTAGTAATTTGTCTGGTGATGTCAGGCTTTTAGATCCTGGAGCCGGAGTTGGAACATTGACTGCTGCTTTTGTTGAAAGACTTTTGGCAAATCCTCATGAAGTTAACAGTTGTTATATAACAGCTTATGAAATTGAATCAGATTTTATATTACCTCTGAGGCAATGTCTTACAGAATGTTGTGAAGCTTTAGAAAATAAAGGAATTAAAGCTGAATATCAAATATATGAGGAAAGTTTTATAGGGGCTTTTACTGATAACAGTTTACCGCTTTTCAACACTTGTTCTGTTCTTTTCACCCATGCGATTTTGAATCCACCATACAAAAAAATAAAGAGTAGTTCTGTTGAAAAGAAAATACTTTTGGGAAGTGGAATTGATACTGTAAATCTATATAGCGCATTTGTTTGGCTTACTTTGAAGCAGCTTGTTGAAAATGGCGAGCTAGTAGCAATTACACCTAGAAGCTTTTGTAACGGCGTATATTTTCGTCCTTTTCGTAAAGCTTTTTTGGAAAAAATGGGATTAAATAAAATTCATATTTTTGATAGCCGTTCCACAGTTTTTGCAGAAGATAAAGTTTTACAAGAAAATGTTATTTTTCATGCTAATAAAACAAATACTAAGCCTAATTATGTTCAAATCAGTAATAATTTTGAAAATAATTTAGATGATTTTGTCGAGCTAAGAAATGTCCCTTATGCTGGAGTAGTAGAACACAATGATTCTGAGAGTTTTATTCATATTATTATAAACTCTCTTGAAGATTCGCTGAGAATACAAATGCAAAGATTTTCATCTACTTTGGATGAAATAGGTTTAGAGGTTTCAACTAGTCCAGTTGTCGATTTTCGACTCAAATCAGCTTTAAAAAATTGCTTGGATGAGCAAAGTGTCCCGTTACTTTATCCAGAAGTGATGAAGGTAGGAAAAGTTTTATTCCCACCTAATAATCCTCGAAAAGCGATTGCAATTAAACGAAATAATGACACAGAAAAATGGTTAGTTCCTAAAGGTTGCTACGTTTTGACAAAGCGTTTTTCTGCTAAGGAAGAAAAGCGTCGTATTGTTGCTGCTGTTTGTTTTCCTTTTGATGCACCATTATTAGGTATAGAGAATCATCTTAATTACTATCATGCCAAAGGTAAAGGAATGAATCCCGACCTTGCACAAGGTTTAGCAGCATTTCTCAATTCAACTTTATTTGATAGGTATTTCCGGCAGTTTAGCGGACATACACAAGTCAATGCAACGGATTTGCGTAGAATAAGGTACCCTTGCAAAGATAATTTAATCAAATTAGGAATACAAGTTGGCGATCGCCGATTTGATTGGAAGCAGCTTGATAATATTGTACACAACACTTTGTCAATTATGAGCGAAGCAATAAATGCAGTTGAGGCTGGTAAACGAATCTTAGAAGCGCTTGCAATTCTAAAAGATATTTCTGCCCCAAAAAAGCAACAAAATGAACGTTTGGCACTTTGCTTGCTTGCGTTGGCAGATATTCGACCTGAAACACCTTGGAATCAAGCGACAGCACCAAGACGCAGAATTACAGAAATGATGGATTGGTTTCGTGAATATTATGGTAAACAATACGCACCAAATACACGCGAAACAGTTCGACGGCAAACGATGCACCAGTTTGTGCAAATGGGAATAGTTATTGAAAATCCAGATAAACCAGATCGACCAATCAACAGCCCAAAATGGTGTTATCAACTTCATCAACAAGTAGTTTCACTTCTTAAATCTTATGGCTCCCAAGAGTGGGAAGCAATTCGTCAAAATTATGCTGTTTCAATTACAAACTTATTACAGGATAGGAATCGTAACTTAGCGATGATTCCTATAAGCTTACCTGACGGTCAAGCGATTGAGTTATCATCAGGTGGACAAAATATTCTAATAAAAGACATTTTGGAAAGCTTCTGTCCCAGATTTACACCTGGAGGTTCGGTTCTCTACGTGGGTGATGCTGGGAAAAAGTTCATTGTTAACGAAACTCAGAAATTCCGAGAATTAGGGATTGATTTAAATCCTCACGGTAAAATGCCAGATATTGTAGTTTATTATGAGCAGCAAGATTGGCTTGTATTAATAGAAGCTGTAACAAGTCACGGTCCAGTTAACTTAAAACGTCATAATGAATTAAAGCAGCTTTTTGAGTCTAGTCGCAAAGGATTAGTTTTTGTAACTGCTTTCCCAAGCCGTAAGGAAATGACTCGTTATCTTGCTGAAATCGCTTGGGAGACAGAAGTTTGGGTAGCAGATCAACCCGAACATATGATTCATTTTGATGGTGAAAGATTTCTCGGACCTTATTAAGCTTTATCAACTTTTATTGTTAAGATGTCCAACTTCTACAGCACTTATTAATAAAATATCATCAAAAATATCATATAAAATACGATAACCGTTTTCTCTATCTTTAAGCTTTTTGACTCCACACACACACCCAACAATTGCTAATACCGTTTTTGTGTAAATATGCAACTAATTTAGCCCACGCAGGTGGGCTTTGTATCTGTAGCCCCACTCTTCTAGAGTGAGGGCGATTAAGCTGTAGTTTGTCCGCTTTTGATTTGGGAAGGTGATAATTTGTAATTCATGAGAATATTGAATGGTGCATTGGGTGTTAATCAATGCCCAATTACCAATTACCAATACTCAATGCCCAAATTAATTTCCATCTGCACGCTATTTTTACTCTTTTTATTATCTATTCAACCTGTTTGGGCAACGGAAACTCAACCGCAACGGACTATTTTAACTTTAGAATTATTACAAGAAAGAATTAATTCTCCTATTGTAAATCAAGGTAGCTTGACGGTAGATTTACGGGAGATGATGATAAATTTAGAACCTGATAATCAAGAGTTTCGCGATAATTTTTATCAGTTATTGCAAGCTGTTTTGCAAAAAACTGGTACAAAACCTGTAGGATTAGATTTAAGCGATTCAATTATTGAAGGTGATTTTATTGGTAGCGATTTGGGTTTAAGAACTCCTTTGTATGCTCAAGCGATCGCGCCAATTTTTACGGAAACCGAACAAAGTCAACTCGAACTTTTACGTGAAGTTTGTTTGCAGTCGCTGGCTTATTCTGTTCCCAATTCTCAGGATTGTCGATCGCTATTAGGGAAGAATTCGACGACATCGGCGCAAATTTCGGTGTTTCGCGGTTCACTAATTTTTAAGCAAACTCGTTTCAAGGGTGAGGTAGAATTTGACAATACGTTTTTTCTCCAACCCGTGGAAGCAGAAGGGGCTATTTTTAATCAAGCTGCAAGTTTTACTCAATCAAGATTCGGTCGTCGAGTCAGTTTTGCCGGTGCTAATTTTCGTCGTGAAGCTAATTTTGAAGGAAGTGTTTTCTTTGAAGAAGCCAGTTTTAAGGAAGCTCAATTTCAAAAAATTACTGAGTTTAAAAATACAACTTTTGAAGATACCGCCAATTTTTCTAATGCTAATTTTAAACAGTTAGCTAACTTTAGTCGCGCTCGCTGGGAAGGTACGACAAATTTTTCTCAAGCGCGTTTTCTCGAACAAGTTCAGTTTACTAAAGCTAATTTCCAGGGGTTTCTATTCCTTAAAGAAACTATTTTTACTCAATCTGTCATCTTCCGCGAAGCACAGTTTAGTTTACCTGTAAATATGCGCGGTGCTGGTATTCTCACTCAAGCTGATTTTAGCGATGCTGTTTTTACTAAAGCTGCTTATCTCAACGTACCAAGTTTAATTTTTAATGCTGACAAAGCCAAAATTTTGGGTAATCCCGGTGAAATTGGTGCGATGTTGCGCGTACCTCGGTTATCGGGGAATCAAAATGTACTGCGTAATTTAATCCAAAATTTTCGCCAATTACAGCAAATTGCCGACGCTAATGAGTTGGAGTATAGTAAACAGCAGTTGCATTTAAAAAATTTGACTCGTCGTTTAGTAGATGCAAATATTAACGGTGCTTCTGAAAAACGTTTAATAAATTTGGGTTTTTCTCAAGTTCAAGCAGAAGCGATAATTAAACGTCGTCAAACCCAATCGTTTCAAGTCAAAAGCGAATTATTAACATTAGCCGAAATTGACGAAGCAACATTTACACAACTTGCTTCGCGCTTTGTAGTGGGTGAAACTCTTACCCCGATTAAATGGTTACTGCAAACATGGGAATGGTTAGTGTTAAGTTTACTACTATTACTATCAGGATACGGTACGAATTTTTACTTAGTTTTTGGCGTGGGAATAATTGCGATCGCGTTTTTCAGTTTACTATTTTGGCTGGTTGATCGATTCCGTCGCTTACATCCCAACCAAATCGTTCCTACAGCTTATGAAACCACTTGGATGTTAGGAAGTTTCATTATCAGCATAATATTCGGTTTAGTCGCCGTTTTTCGCAATACACCACAACCGTGGTTAACTTTGACCTGTATAACGGTTATTATCATCCCTTTACCAGGTTTTTTGTTATTCCGACTTTATCAAAAAGGACGCTACCACGATTTGATGGAGACATCGTACTTTACAGAAGACGGAACTTTACGACAGTTACGGTTATTAATCGGACGTTTACCTGTCATACCGAGATATCCACTATTCCGCGAACGTTATTTACCGTTATTGTGGAATCGTCGCTGGAATTGGCTAAATTATTACGATTTTAGTTTAAATAATCTTTTAAAATTAGGCTTTAATGACGTTCGCTTACGAGACGAACATCTTCCCGGTATTATCAGTACTTTAGCTTGGTATCAGTGGAGTTTAGGTATACTTTACATTACCTTGGTGTTGTGGACACTTTCGCGCACGATTCCTGGATTGAATTTGTTGATTTATCTGAAATAGGGAATTGGATAATTATTTTAAACTATATTCGTAGTGCGAGCTTCTAGCTCGCTCGTTACCACCAGGGAGCGAGACGCTCCCACTACGAACCTTTAACCCCGCAAAATTAATGTGGTGAAGTACTAGTATTTTACTTTATTCATTTGCAAAGTGGTGTATCTGTATTACTATTAATTCATTAAACTAGGTATAAATAGTATTTATCTTTCCCAATGCGCCATGTCCTATGCCCTATGCCCAACTGCTTCAACTGTAGTTACATTTTCTTCGGGGTATTCCGTATCAAAGTAGTAATTAATATGACGGTCGTTTTGAGGCACAACTCCATTAACTACCTGTCCTAAAACATTTTGACCAGATTTTTCTAACATCTCACAAGCAAAGGCTGCATTAACAGAATCAACAACTCCCGGACGTACTACTAATAAAACCCCGTCAGCCATTTGACCTAAAGTTGCTGCGTCTGCGGCAAGGTTTAATGAGGGTGCGTCAATAATTACGTAGTCGTAATATGACCTAAAACTCTCAATTAATGAAGCCATGCGCTTAGAATCCAGTAAGGATGCAGGGGAAGGAGGTACTGCACCACAAGTAAGTACGTCTAAGTTATCCATTCCTTTCTTGATGGCTTTCATTACCTCTATTTGTCCGACTATGACGTTGCTCAAGCCTTCAGAATTGGGCAATTCCCAAATATGATGCTGGGATGGACGATGCAAATCTCCATCTATAAGTAATACTCTACGCTCCATCTGCGCCATCGAACTCGCTAAGTTGGCGGCTACCGTAGATTTACCTTCTTGAGGTACGGAACTAGTAACAACCATAACTTTTAATTCTTTGTCCGCACTCATGAATTTTAAGTTAGCTCGCAGCATCCGGAAGGCTTCGCTGATCGGGGAACGAGGAGCATCTCTAACCATCAGTGTAGGATACGCAGCTTCTGATTCCTGTTTGCCTATAATGGATTTTTTCGGCTTGCTAAAGTCGGGAATAACTCCTAATAAAGTTAATCCGGTTAATTCTTTAGCTTCCTCTATAGTCTTGATAGATTTATCTTGCGATTCTAAAAGATACATTGTTGCTAAAGAAACTAACATTCCTAATAAGCTGGCTGAGAGATAATTTATTAATGGGGAAGAAACTGGTTCTTGAGGAACTAAAGCCTCAGAAACTTCACTAGCATTACCAATATTCTGATTTTCTGCAATGCGGGCTTCCTGTAATTTTTTCAATAACAGCGAATAGGTTGATTGTGCGGCTTCTATTTTGCGTTGTAACTGACCCTGCTGCTGCTCTAATTTTGGCAGATTTTCCAATCTTTGCTTGTAAGATGTTTGCAATTCAGATAATACTGAGAGTTGATTAGTTAATCCTAAAGCGGTGGATTCTAAATTTACTAATTCCCCTGCTAACTGTTGTTTTAACTCTCCTACTTGCAATCTTCCATTAAATTGCTCTCCGCTGGTTCCTATATTTTGACGAATTCTATCTTGTAACAGCCTTTTCAAGGAATCAAACTTACTTTCTAAAGCAATGATTTCTGGATGGGTGTTTGTCAAAACTGTGCGTCTTGATGCCAATTGCGACTCTACTTGCTGCACTTCCTTAAGAATATCTTGTACTCCAGCAGCCTGATTCAAAGAAGCAATATCCAATGCTTGTTGGGGGTTTGCACCTAACTGTTGGCGAATTTGTTGAGTCCGAGCGCTAATATCGGCTAGTTTGACTTTTATATCACCAATTTGGTTTTGCAAGTTTCCTACTACTTGTATTGATTGAGTTGCTTCTTCCTGCAAAGCAAATACTTTATTTTTTTCTCTAAAACTGGCTAGTTCGGCTTCTGCTTTAGTTACAATTTTCTCTGCTTCGGGAAGCTGTTGTTGGATAAATTCTCTCGCGGCTTTGGCGGCTTTTCTACGAGAAGATACGTTATGTTCTAAATAAGCTGACATTAAAGTATTTACAACTTTTGCAGCTTTTTGAGGTTGGGAATCTTTATAGCTAACTTGTAGAACGTCTGTCTTTTTGATGTCGCTTACAGTTAAATTTTTGAGAAAATCCTCATATTTTAAAAGATTTCCATCGCTATCTTGAAGTTGGAGTTGTTTGATAGTCTTCTTTACAACTGGAACAGAACGGACAATTTCGGCTTCTGTCTGCAACGGACTGGATGTAGTATCTTGCCCTACTGACTCTAATTTACTAATTTCGGTTCCTAATCCCGTTAAGGAAGAAGTCACATCTGTTCTTTGAAACAGTAGTTTTCCTTCGGCAATATAAGTAGGCTTTTTTAAAGAAGAAGATAATAACGAAAGCAGAAAAACTGGGAAAAATACCGCTAAACCAGGTACCCAGCGTCGTTTCATGACTTGCCAATACTTATCGAGCGATAAACTAGATTCTTGAGATTCCATAAATAAATATATTTTTACTTTTTAATTTTCACCGATCAATTATTTAAAATGCATATTAAGATAGTTTTGTCAAATAATAAATTTTTTTCAACTCCTAGCTTAGATAAACTCGATCAAAAAGGTATTATTTTTTGACTATAAAAATATAATATATGATATAAGGCTATTCGGTAAATTTACTCTCATACCATAAACAAGCTACTCTAAAAATTTTTCTTGCCTTTACAAACTGCCTTAATACCTCCAATCACCCGTTCTAAGTCTTCATCCGTTAGATTAGAACCAGAAGGTAAACACAATCCCCGTGCAAATAAATCTTCTGACACCGCACCACCAATACTTTCGCATTCGGCAAATACCGGCTGCATATGTAATGGTTTCCATACGGGACGAGATTCTATCTGCACGTCGTTAAGTGCAAGTCGTAGCTGTTCTCTATCGACACCGAATAAATCGGGGTTTACTGTCAAGCAAGTAAGCCAACGAGTTGCTCTTCCATAGTCAGCTTCCGGCATAAATTCGATTCCGGGGAGATTACCTAAAGCTTGGTGGTAAATCTCAAAATTCCGTCGTCTAGCGGCTACTCTTGCTGATAATACCCGCAACTGACCGCGACCAATCCCGGCTAGAACATTGCTGAGTCGGTAGTTGTAGCCAATTTGAGAATGTTGGTAATGGGGTGCGGGGTCGCGGGCTTGAGTAGCCAAAAGCTTCGCTTGAGCGACTATTTCGGGGTCGTCGGAAACCAACATTCCCCCACCAGATGTGGTAATAATTTTATTACCGTTGAATGAATAAATGCCAATTTTGCCAGAGGTTCCGGGAGTTTTACCTTTATATGTTGCTCCTAAAGCTTCCGCAGCATCTTCGATGATGGCAACTTCATAGCGATCGCAAATTTCTTTAATTGGGTCAATATCTGCGCTTTGTCCGTATAGATGTACTAAAAGTACGGCTTTGGGTAATTTACCGATACTGGCACGTTTTTCTAAGGCTGTTTTGAGCAAATCGGGGTTCATGTTCCACGAAGTGCGATCGCTATCAATGAAAACTGGTTTCGCACCCAAATACTTAATCGGATTAGCGCTAGCGGCAAAAGTCAAGGTCGAGCAAAAGACTTCATCCCCTGCTTGTACACCCATCAATATCAGCGCTAAATGAATCGCTGCTGTCCCCGAACTTACCGCAGCTGCGTGGTTAGCTCCCGTCACCCGACAAAATTCTTGCTCGAAAGCTTCAATGTGAGGTCCCACGGGAGCAATCCAGTTAGTGTCAAAAGCTTCTTTGACGAACTGTAATTCTTGCTCCCCCATGTGGGGTGTCGAGAGTAAAATCGGATTGGGCATAAAAATTTAATAACTTTTTAATAATTCTGAGAAGTCTGACCAAAACTATATTAGCGTCTCAATTTTTTGCTAAGGTATTGACGGCACTTTTGCTATAAAGAAACTATTTTTATTCATTCTCTTGTGGTAAATCATTTTTAGCAATCCATTTAAATCGGATAAGAAATATTTAAAATTTGTATCAGATAAACTGTATTGTAAAGAGCCACTTAGAGCATCTTTGATAAACCTGGGAAATTTAGCGTAATATTTCTCTGGATAGGAAACAGGCTCAAAACTAATGTCGTTTGATAATAAATATAAAAGATAGGGAAAATTTACACCAACAGAAAGAGAACCCATTAAAGATTGCCAAAATCTAGGATTCATTTCAATAATATAAAGCTTTCCTGTTTTGGAACAGTATCTGAGGTCTAAATGAGTGATACCACTCCATTTTAAACTAGTCATAGCTTGTTCAACTACTTCTAAAACAGTAGCGTCATGGACAAATTTTAATTTATCAATTTTGGGTGAAAATCCTGATTCTACCCCCAAGGGCTGTTGTACAGTGTGTGCTAAAATTTTTCCTGCAAAACAAAGCAGATTACAGTCGATATCATATCCAGTTATATATTCCTGCACAACATAATTTTCTTGGTAAAGATCATAATTAGCTGGAATAATTACTTCATCGGGGCTATTAAATTTTTGGATATCTTTCCCACCACTACCTCTAATTGGTTTAAATAAGATTGGATAATTTAACTTAACTCCTTGTTGAAATTCTGAAACCAAAACTGTCTTGGGGGTAGGAACTTTTTCCCCTTGTAAAAATTCACCAAATTTGCTTTTATCAAAAGCTATATTAAAAGCTTCCCGACTGGCTAATGCAGATAATTTGCAAAATTTTGACAACTTATCTCTGTATTTTGAAACAAACTTATATCCTTCCTCAGAAGCCGGATAAATAATATCTATTTTATTATTCTCTACAATGCGAATTATCTCATCTAAATATTCTACTGAATCAATCGGATTTTCAGCAAAAATGATATTATCAACAAATGACGAATGCTTGTAAAAAACTAGCCAGGAATTATCATGAGATACTTTGTCTGATGAAACAACAACATTTATTTCAAATTCACTGCTAGCCTCTTTTAAACATCGGATAACATAGTAAGCAAGAGGATTATTACACTGATCGGGAATTAAAACAGAAGCTTTTTTCATTTGCGATGATTCACAGAAATTCAAAAAGGTTAAATACCACAAGGAGCCAAATCATAGTAACTACATTACCTATACCCGCAAGCTAACAATCTTAAATTCTTGCTCCCATATTTATTTTGTCACTTTGTTATCGGCTGGGGGGAAGAATAAGCAGGAAAAAAGTTAGTTTCTAACAAATTTTCTACAGGAACATTCAAATATTTTGCTTTCATTTCCACAAGATAACGATATTTTTGCTCATCGACTATTAGTCTAAGGGTATAGAAAGTATGTCGAAGCTTAGAAAACCCGGCTTTAAAGTTATAAACTTGGTCTTTGGATGCACCCACTCCACCACCTAAATGCAGGAATTGATTACCTCTTTGATGCGCCCAATAACGAGCATAATCTGTTTCTAAGCTACTTGGGGATAAATCCACAAATTTATCTTTGGTTCCACCCAAGGTGCTTTGAACAATTCCGCAAACTTCTGTATATAATCCCGCACAAGCTACTTCGTTTTCATATTCAACAATACACAGATGTAGTTTATCGCTTAAGGCTTTCCACATTTCTTCGTAGTATGTAAAGTCAAACGAGTAATATCTTTCTGCTGCTTCTACCCTTCCCATTGTTTCTTGATAGATAGCGGTAAACTCGTCTAAATATTCTTCAATAGGAACGAATTTTGCTTCCATTCCCAAGCGTTTACACTTGTTTATTGTACTTTTATGTCCTTTTCTGGTATGAGACCATAGTTGAGATTCGGGAATTCTAAGATCGACGGAAACAGTTTCCCCGTTTTCTGTAAACAATCCCGGCTCAAAAATCTCGCTAAAGTTTTCATTAAATATGGGATGCATTCTAAAAAACGCAGAACACACGTTTTTTTTCACTAATACTTGCTTAAATTCAGCCATTGCAGCATCGGGAAAGCCATCCTTAGTAGCAGCTTCACTTAACAAAATTCCCGGATAACCGTAAGGAGATTTAATATCAAATATTTCCTCTGTAATCGATTCAGAAGGAACTACATTTTCGCACTTTGAGATTAGGTAAGGTGCAAAAAATATTTTGTCTCCATCAGTAATTAAAATGGCTTCCGGTATTTGTTTTGTCCGACTTGATTCTAAGGAAATATACTTTGGCAATTGATAAACATCATGATTTAGTTTTTCTAATGTCTCCATCCATAAGGGATTTGATAAATCGATGATTTGGGTATTCATAGCAACTCAAGGTGATGTTTTCTTAAAAGGAAATTAGGTAACAGGAATAAACTTTTTATCCAGCCCATAAGGTAGGAAATATCGTCGGATCGCTATAATCTGGATGCCCATTTGGCAATTTATGGCACATATTATCAAGAAAGTGATGAATCTGTTTGCCTTGATTTTGATAAACTTGATAGTGGTTATCGTAGTCTTGCAAATACAAAGCAAATGCCAAACGAACTCGATCGCTATAGTTGGGATAGCTACCGTGAATAGTCAAACAGTGGTGAAAACTAACCTGACCTTTTTCTAAAATTATCGGCACCTCAACAACTTTCTTTCCCGCTTCAAAAAATGTCTTTTCTATCTCTTGTAAATTCTGGTTATTGAAGGTACGCATATGCTCGTTACCCTGCCATTTATGACTACCATCTATGACGACTAATGGCGCTCTTTTTTCATCAACATCATGGAAGGGAATCCAAGCAGAAAGCATTTTATTAGAACTACATACAGAAGAATAAGAATAATCAGTATGCCATCCAACTACACCGTTTTTAGTATTATTTTTATGATTATTAATTATGGGAGCTTTGTAAACTAAGGTGTCTTCAAATAACCTGACTCCTTTACTTCTAGCTAATTTAGCGGCTATGGCTCCAATTATGGGTTGAAGTACTAATTTACGTAATTCTTTCTTACGATAAGAAACGTGTTGATTGTTCCTCACAGCATCTCCATCTCCTGGCTTCCAGTCGCTGTAACCAGTTGTGTAGGGAATCGTGGCATCTGTTTCGCCGCGATAGAACTTTTCTGCCCCTAAGAATGCTTCATCAAGTACTTCATCGGGAACAATTTTTTTGGATATAAACCAACCGTGTTCTTCGTAAAAAGCGATATCTTCTTCTGTTGGTAATAATTCTAATTGCTCTTTGGATAATCCTTTAATTAAAGTTTCCATATTTTGTGTTAATTATTAATTAGTAACTAAAATAGTCTACTTACCCATTATATTTACTACTTCTTTCAAGGTTCCTAATTCATCGAGAGTTGGCGTAGATATAATTCTTCGCATTGCTTACACTAAATTCTTTAATAACAGCGACAATACGAGCAACATCATTTAATGAATAGCGCTGGTCTGTAGCTATGGTGATAATTTTAGTTGATAAATCTATTGCTTCCAAATCATCAGATGTTATCCCGTTATGTGGTTGGAGCCAATGAATTGCTGGAAAAATATTATTATCAATTAAATATTTACGTAAAGAATCTCTAACTTCCCGATTTCGACAAACTATAATACTATTGAATGGTACAGTTCCATTACTCCAAGAACTAAAAAGAGGTCGCCAATCTTGGTTTCGCTCGGTCAAAGTTAAATCTAAAAAATGCCTGACGTTCGCTTCTCGTCTCTGTCTAAACCGCACTATATCCAAGCTGCTTAAAACATTTGCCGAAAACGCTGAAATCTTATCATTTCTTACATTACTCAGACTATCTTGGCTCTCTGCTTCAAGCTGTCTATAAGTATCTTTAACTACATTCCCACCGTTGAGATAAGCTCGCTTTAGAAGCATGGCACTCAATCGCTTATAAGCACCATCCGACTCTGATTCCGAGGCTTTTGGCAGCGGTCGATTTTGACCAGACCAAATCATTGCTCCGTCAGGAATTGGTAACGTTTTACGCAAAGAAGCCATTGCGTAGTCGGCTTGGCTCTGCAATGCCCAATGAGAAAAAGGGTCGTGAGTATGGTCTTCAATTAAAACTACATCATTATGCTTTGTGTACCAATCCTGCCAAACTTCTCCCAATTTGATTCCGAACAAGTTTACCGCTAACACTAAATCTCCAGTAGTAGTGTTGAGCGTATTAAAATCCGGGTATTTGCGATCGGGTAAATCCCGGTACCAGCAAATATCGAAAGCCTTACTCAGCTTGGATGCTGCTTCCATACAAAAGAATGATGGTAGATGCAGCTTCAATCTTCCATCACGGTTCCGATTGAGAATTTTCTCTAAACCAAATAAGCTCGCACATCCAGTAGAAAATAATTCGTAATGCGATGGTAAATCGGCTTTCGCTCCTTCCGGACTAATTAGATCGTTAGACCAATCAAACTCGGAGCCTACTTCCCATTGTTTCATTTGCGTTTACCTTCTCTAAATTACGTTATCCACGCTCAAACCAATAAATTAGCCTTCAACTTTGCTACCCATAAATTCTTCACCAGTAGCATAACCGGGCTGGCTAATTTCTTCTTTTCGTAATACTTTTACCACTGTCATCAAGATAATTTTTAAGTCTAACCATAGACTCCAATTATCTACATACCAGACATCCAGTCGAAATTTCTTTTCCCAATCTCCATCCAACAATCTGCGTCCGTTAATCTGCGCCCATCCCGTGATCCCAGGCTTTACCTGATGACGACGCGCTTGTTCGGGGGTGTAGCGGTCGAGATATCTTACTAGCAAAGGTCGAGGACCGACAATACTCATGTCACCCTTGACAACATTCCACAACTGTGGAAGCTCATCTAAACTACTTTCCCGTAAAAACTCACCAAATGCTGTCATACGCAATTCGTCATCTAAAAGATTGCCGTCAGCATCGCGATCGTCCGTCATTGTACGAAACTTGTAAAATTGAAAAATCTGATTATCCTTACCAGGACGAGGCTGACTGAAAATCACCGGACTGCCCATACGAAAATAAATCGCGATCGCAACTACCAATATCAAAGGAGAAAATGCTAAAAGGGCGATCGCCGCGACAACTCGATCAAAGGCAGATTTAATAATCCGACTGCCTTTAATTTTATATTCACCCTGTAAATTCTGTGCAATCATTGATACATCCCTCATTTTTATAACTCAAAAAGATTCCCCGCAATTAACTGTTAAGGGTTTATTCCTAAGCATTCAACAGCAACGCAAGTATATATTTCTACTTAACTAAATATCTGACGTAATTCAAAGAGAACAGCCATTAAAAATCTAGAAAAGCATCTGATTCCTACCAGCTTTTCATTTCATGAACTAGATGAATTTCTACTTTTGTACCGAATTGTAATTGAAAGATAAATTTTCAATCCATAATCAAGATAACCAAATTTATTTAAATTTTGTTGCCAATTTGGCAGTAATTTATTCCTATCAGATTTATTATTAATGCTTTTGTGTTGAGTATTGGTTGATTTGCTAGGATTTCAGCGATAAAACTTCTGCATATAAAGTTTCGTGAAGCTTGATGATGTGACGCAGATCAAAATTCTTCATGTGTTCTCGTCCTCTTTTTCCCATTATGGAAGCGGATTGAGGATGATTTAGCAAATATTTGATTGCATCTGCAAGTTTTTCTACATTTCCAACAGGGAAAAGAATTCCACACTCGGATGAAACTAAATCTTTAGTTCCGCGAATATCGCTACCAATAACGGGAGTTTCTAAAGACAAAGATTCCATAACACTTCGAGGTAGCCCTTCTTGTTCAGAAGCAAGGATAGTAGCAAAAGCGGTTCTCATCAAAGTTGGAATATCATTGCGGTGTCCGAGGAAACGTACTTTTTCTTGTATCCCTAGTTGAAAAGCTAACTGCTGCATTTCTGAGAATAAATCCCCATCTCCAGCAAAAGCCAAACAAGTATCGGAGCGATTTATACTTGCAAATGCTCTTAAAATATCTTGTGGATGCTTGCGGGGAATAAATTCAGCTACCGATAGTAAGAGTTTGGCATCGGCAGGTAGATCTAATTCCTGGCGTACTTCTTCAACTTCTGCTTGCGAAGTAGTATTATAACTGTAATAATCTAAGTCTACGCCGATTCCAGGCATATAAAGAACTTTTTGGGAAGAAATCAATTGATGATGAATTGCAGCTTGCTCATCCTCGCGATTAATCGTAACTAAATAGTCCGTCCAACTTCCTGCGATTTTTTCCAAACTCAGAAAAGCAATATTTTTCAAAGCTGTTCCACCATTGTGGAAGTGAAAACCGTGGGCAGTATAAATGACCTTGGTTTTATCTAATTTTCTGTAATTTTTTAGAGCGTAGCGGGTAACAAAAGCAGCTACCGGAGTATGAACGTGGACTATATCGTATTTCCCTTGCTGCACAGCTGCTTGAATTTGACGCGGTGCTACCAGTAAGTTTCGAGGATTTAAAGGATTACGCGACCATTGTACCTCCCAAAGATGGTCAAACTCATCTTTACATTTGTCGTAAGCAGAAATTCCACAAGCCATTGCATCAACTTGCCAACCTTGAGCGCGGAAATGACGAGCAAAGGGAATTAGAAAAGCTGTCAGAGTATCTGGGATAGTAGTGATGATTAAAAGATTTTTCATATTTAAATAGGAATTGCATTTTTAAATGCTGTTTCGTACAACTTCTCGTATCTATTTACGACAGACTCTAAAGAAAAAGATGCAATAATTCTTTCTCTTGCTGCTTTTCCTAAAACTTCCCTACCTTCGGCACCGATACTAATCAAATCTTTCCAAGCATTAGCTAATGCTTGAGAGTTGGAAGGAGGTACAATTTTTCCGGTATGTCCTACTATTAAACCCGAATCACCTACATCTGTAACTACACAGGGTACCCCGCAAGACATTGCTTCTCCTATGACTAAAGGAAAAGCTTCACCATAAGCAGAAGACAAACTGACAATATCTAAACCAGCTAAAATTCGATCAATATCATGACGTTCTCCAAGCAAATGAACTTGAGAACTAATGTTTAATTCTTCTATTAAGCGAGAAATAAAAGTATTGTTTTCGTCTACATCCGTACCAGCTAAAATGAAATTAACTTCTGAATAATTATTTGCTATTAATGCAGCGGCTTTGAGAAAATTTGCATGGTCTTTCATCGGATGATAGCGACAAATTAGTCCTATCATTAAAGATGATTCGGGTAAATTTAGTTCATCTCGTAATTCTCTTTTTGCAGTAACCGAATGCTTAAATAAATCAGTATCAAAGCCGTTAGGAATTACACAGCTATTATCAGAGTTATATCCTAACTGTTCGTGTAACTTTTGACTATTTTGAGAAACGAAAATAACCTTGTGATTAAATTGAGATATATTTGCGCCGACTTTTATAATGGCTCTAGTCATGATTCTTTCAGAGCTTAAAGAAGTCGGGGAATGATGAATGCTCCAAAAAACACGAATTTTACCCGCAGAAAAAATACTTGCCAACTGTGCAGCTAGGTTTCCGTGATACATCCAACCTTGAATTATATCTGGTTTGAGTTGATTCACCGTCTTAATTAACCTTAAAAGACCAGTAGGTGTAGGTCTTCCCTGCTGCATTTTGATTGTATGTACTGGTATTCCCAAAGCTTTAATACGATTACCCCATACACCACCATCTATTAATGAAACCACAACTGGACAAAATCGCTGTCTATTAATTTTTGACAGCAGATTATAAAGCATAATTTCAGCACCACCCATGTCTAAATCGGTAGTGATAAAAACAATTACAAATTTGTTTAATGATCTGTTTTTTATTAACATGAATTTATGACATCCTTTTCTGACTATTTTTGCTAAATTTGTGTGTTGAAATTTGACTACCTGCTGCAAACAATATAAAAAGTGATAATAAATAACCAAAATCAGCAAACAAGAAAATTTCTGGATCTCCTGCTGTAAAAAAATCTATCCAAATCTGTGCTGCCATCACATATAGAAAAGGCATCCAAGCAGCTTTATTTAAATTATGGTAAAAAAAGTTTTCTAAAAAGCAACCAACCCAACCATAAATAAAACAAACAATTATTAATCCCGGCCAAGAAAGACTATAAATACCAAAAGCAAACATTCCTGTTGGAATCATAAAATCATTATTCCCAGCAATGTAGCGAGTATTAAAGGTTGACAATGTTTCTGGCATGTCAACTTCTATTAAACGTTCTGGAAGGAAAGCGATTATTCCATAGTACCAATCAATAAATAAACGTAGCGGGTATTCCGCATTAAAAGCCGCTTTCAGAGAATATATTTGATACGAGAAATTTGCTATTAAGCTACTAAAGCCGTCAGTATCTTTTGATTGAGTTTCTACTGAGGTCACAAGTATTTCTCTAACAGAATCAAATCCATCTTTTATACCACTCAGACTAAAGAAAAATGCTTTTCCATATAAAATAAAAATAATAGATGGAAGTAAAAGAGAAATAGTTAATAACCAAGGCAGTTTTTTACTAACTATGACTTTTACTAAATAAAAAGTTAAAAAATAAATAATTAAATGTGCGCGACCACCAGTAATTGTAACTCCAATTACTGTGGAAAAAGCTGATATTACAAATGCCGTGTATAAAAATAGTTTATGTTTTCTTATTTTATTGTCAAAAATAAAAGCAGCTAACAAATACGAAGGACAAAATGATAGAAACATAAAATGCTTAAAAAATACTAAAGTTCCTCCTTCAGCCACGGCTGTTCTGATAAAAGTAGCTTTAGAAATTGCACTGGTAAGTCCACCGAATTGAGAAGCATATATCTGTACGGATATAAATGAAAATAACAACATAAATATTGCTATTCTTAAAATAGTTTTCTCACTTCGCCATGTAACAATTGTTTTTTTTGCATAAATTTGAGCCGAAGCACTGTAGAAACCAACAAGAATGATAAAATATCCCAAAAATATTGCTAATAAGAGTTGAGCATCGTAAATAGTAAATGTAAATGCTCCACTGTATTCGTCGCCATCAAAACCTAAGTTAGCTGACATCAGAAAAGCGGGAAGAGGATACATCAAACAAAACATTAAATGAAAAAAACTCAGAAAGTCAAATACTACTTTCTTCTTTCTAGTAATTTCTATAAATAGAATAAATAATATTATTCCTAAGTATGCTATTGCCAGCATTCTATTCCCCTAATTAAGGTATTTTTTTTAACTAAAAATCATTGATTTTCTACAGAAAATTATTTTGCTAATATATTTAGATAGTTATAAACCGCTTTATCAAAGGAGAAATACATTGCTCGCTGAGTTAATAAGTTTTTATCTACAGGAGAGTCAAGAACCTTTAACATTGCTTCAGAAAGAGCTTGTACGTTACCCATAGGTACCAATTCACCATATTTACCTGCTTCTAAAATTTCTCTAGGTCCACTAGGGCAATTTGTAGAAATAACCGGACAACCGCAGGCCATAGCTTCAATTAATACTGTCGGTAAACCTTCCCACAAAGAAGAAAGTACAAATGCATTTGCCTTACTCATATACGTGTAAGGATTTTCAACAAAACCAGGCATAGAAACATCATTGGCTATACCCAGATTAACAGTTAAACCCTCCAGTTCAGCCCTTAATTCTCCTTCTCCCAAAATCATTAATCGAGCTAATTTTTTCCGTCTTAACACTGCAAAAGCTTTAATTAAAGTAGCAAAATCTTTTTGTGCTGTAAGTCTTCCTACAGCGACAAAAACGGGAGGAGCATTTTCTATAAACCAGAAATGTTCTAAAGGTGCTTTTGCTTTGGTAATCAGATTGTTATTAACTACCGGATTATATATTGTCTTAACTTGACCTTTTTTCAAACCAAGTTGAGTTTCTAAATCTTGCGATACAGCTTGAGAAACTCCAACTACATGATTTGCACGAGGATAAACTAATTTCATCAATGGTGGAACTAGTTTAGCCCGCATAGATTCAGATTTCGATGCTGAAAAAGTATTATGTTCCACCAGAATTAGTTCGGTTTTAGTACGTGCTAACTCTTTCGCTAAAACAGATATGACATTAGTATGAGACATATGAGATATTAACGCTTGTGGTTTGTATTGTTTTAAGTAACGACACAAAGGTAGAATTGCATTAATCACTCGTCCTACAGCTAAATCAATGACACGTACTTGTTTGGGTATTTGACTTAAAAGCGGTCCTTCTGCTGCTGCTAAAATTAAATCTAAATCAACGTCTTGTAAAAGCATTTCTTCTAGCAGATTTATAACTACTCTTTCAGCACCCCCACCTTCCATACAGGGAATAAAAAAAGCTATATGTTTCATAAACAAATCCATGTTTTTATATTTTAGTTAGTTTTACGTTGATTCGGAAAATTGATAATTATCTGACAGATAAAAATAATAACCTAAAGGGAAAAGTATAATAGTTAAAAAACTGTAGTCGGAATCTAAAATTATTTGATTTAATTTTACCCTGCCATGTAAAGAAAAACGAATATAGTTTATCATTTGCCGTACTTTCCATTTTATGGGTACGGGTAATTGACAATATTCTTTGTAATACATGATAGTTGCCCGGACACTATTTACACGTACAGCAGTCATTGATTTTGTTAAACTATCATTACCTAATTCTCTATAGATTCCCAACTCTTCGTTAATAAATCTTGTTTGATATAAAAGACTAATTCTGTTCCAAATCAAGTCTTCAGGAACAAACTTTTCATCGGCAATTTCAGGGAATGTAAATTGTTTTAGAATATTAGTTCTTTGAAATCCCCATTTTTCTCCAAATACTAGATATTTTGTTCTAATTTCAAATGCATTAGAATCAATTATATCATTAGGAAACTTATCTCCAATTAAGTTCCCTTCTGTATTTACACAAAGAGCAGTTATCGCAGAAAATTTCTCTCTTTTATTATTTCCAATCGAATCCCAATGATGTTTGAATCTCTCCAATG
This sequence comes from Rivularia sp. UHCC 0363, assembly GCF_034931125.1. Classification (NCBI taxonomy): domain Bacteria; kingdom Bacillati; phylum Cyanobacteriota; class Cyanophyceae; order Nostocales; family Rivulariaceae; genus Rivularia; species Rivularia sp. UHCC 0363. The sequence continues at coordinate 36,454 of NZ_JAYGHM010000054.1, forward strand.
CTTGGGGTACGCATCTGTTGTCAGAGTCAAAATTCAAAAATAATTCTCCTTTTGCTTCTTTGACTCCACGGTTAAATGCTATGTGTTTTCCTTTATTCTTTTGCCAAATATAACGGATAGGAAATTTAGCTTTTCTTTGCCATTCCTCTACTAAATCTTTCGTATTGTCTGTAGAACCATCATCAACAATTAACCATTCAAAATTTTGGAAACTTTGGTTTTTAAGACTTTCATAAACACCAATCAAGGTATGAGCGCGATTATAGGTAGGAGTGAAAACTGTAAAAATATACCGATTATCTGCTGCATAATTCATTTTATTGCCCGATATTTTTTTAATTGTTTATTTGCTGCTACAAGTAAATATAAAAAGGAAAGTAAATATACACAGCTAGTAGATAAAGCTATACCTTTTATACCTAGCCATTGCATAAATAAATAATTTCCGAGAATATTTACTATTAAACCAAATCCTGAAACCCACATTAATATCTGATTTTGTTGCATTGAAGAAATTAATTTTACAAGTAAAATACAGCCTATATAAAAAGGTATTTGTAAAGCATAAAAGGCTTGTATCTGAGCTACTAAAGCTGTATCTTCACTCGAAAACGATCCTCTTTGAAAAAATATTTCTATAATCGGTTGTGCAAAAATAAACATGATTCCCGATAAGGGTACGGTAATTAAAAAAATAATTGAAAGGTAGCCCTTAAGAGTGTGACTTACACCTTTCCAATCCCCAGAGGCAACCATTTTTGAAAAGTAAGGAATCACAGCAGTGCCTAAAGCTAAACTCATTAGACTAATAGGAGAGACAATTAATCTATTTCCGTAGTTTAATGCTGCAACACTACCAGGTGACAACATTGCTGCCATTACCTGATCTATAATACCAGCACTACACGTCATCATAGACCCTGCTATCATTGGGGCATACTGATTGCCAACTTGCCGTAGGTTTGAGTCAATTCCATACCATTTAGGGTAGAGTGAAATACCTTGCTTATGAAGTCCCACACCTAAGATTACTATTTCAACTAATGCACCGCATAATAACGCACTAGCGAAAGCGAAGATTCCCCAAGATTCCAATCTAAATAGAAATGCGATCGTGATTAAGGGGGTAGCGAGCGGTACTAACGCAAACAAAGCAAAATGCTCTCGGGCATTAAAAACAGCACCCCAAATTGCACTAATGCCCGATAGCAGGATAAAAGGCGCAATGACTAGAAGCAGATTAAATGTTAAGCTCAACTTCTGGGAATTAAACCCCGATGCAATCAATTGCAGATACACCGGAGCGGTTATCACAACTAATAAACCTGCGATTACTAGCAGCCCTATATTGCATCTGGTTGCACTACTAAAAAGTTCTTGACTTGCTTTAACTCCTTGCTTATGAAGTACCTGAATATAGGTAGGGATAAAGGCAGAATCAAAAGCACCTGTAGTAACATTGATGACGAAGCTAGGAATTGCTAAGGCAATATAAAATGCATCAAGTTCATCTTGCGTACCAAATCTCCAAGCCACTAACAATTCTTTTGCCATTGCAGCTATTTTTACGACAGCTGTTCCCAAACCAACTGTAAGGGCTGCTCCGAATATTTGCCTGTTAGTAGAGCCGCTTGTCAGTTTTTTCCAAAAAGCCACTAAGTAAGAGTATCGCAGGTTTTTCATTATGTTTGGTAACTAGCGTGACTGAAAATAATCGCTACCCGAATAAGTACTTCCTCCTGCACCTGCATTAACAACGATGCTACGTAGCAACGAGTTGTATCCTGTAGACTCTTCCCAAACATCTACATTTGCTAGCCTGATTGAATATTCTGGACGATTGTACAATTTGGGTGTAGGGTCTGGAAGATTGAGGAATAGATCGTATTCTCCAGTAGTAAGATTTTCAGGTAAGCCAGCTTCTATATTTACTGTATTGCTACTACCTGGCAACCATCTTCGGGGATCTTCATTCACCCGCAAAAAATACTCTTGGTTCGTTTCTCGGTTGCGTAAAATTACTTCTAACAAGCGTGGGTTGTAAGGGCTAGCCCATCCAAGATTCTCAACTTCAAAGTTGGCAACAAACTTGCCACCAGGTTTCAAACTATCAGGAATCTGTGAATTTACCAGACGGAATCGATAGCCTAAACGGCGCTTTATCTCTTCCATACAACCTTCGTTTCTCCATGTATCTAAAACGCCTTCGTCGTAACTATAATTGATTGCGCTCCAACGCATTCGTTCTAATTCTTTCAAAGCATTATCACAACCGATATATGGTTGGGCTTGGCTGTCAGAGTTACAGGTTTCGCCTCCCTGAACTAAATATTGATTGTCTTGGTTTAGAAAGCTTTTTTGTTCTTCTATAATGCTTTCATTAGTATCTTTGTAAGTACCCCAATTGTCTATGCTAGCTAAGAAGCAGTCGTTATGCGATCCAGTTCTAGCTCGATTGGAATTGTTAAAAGCTTCAGAAGAAGTCAGCGGATTTTCATTATCGTAAATGCGCGTTTTGTCATATGGATAACGTAAAGCAACCATTCTTTCAGATGGAAGTACAGATAATAATTTAAACAAGATATCTTTCTTATCTGTAGTATTTAGCAAATCATTTGTTGAACGATTCCACTCACCCCAATATCCGATAAAACCAGCATGTAGATATGCAATAGCATCATAATTGTCTTGAAGTATTGGCTTTAACTGTTCCATATGAGTCAAGATTTCATTCTTGGAAGCATCGGGACCGCCTCCTTGCCAATTGTAGGTAAAACGAATAATTAACTTTAGTCCGGCTTCTCGTGCTGTTTGTAAATCCTGCGATACCAAGTTTAAAAAAGACTCAGGTAGCTGTGCAGATCTATCGGGTATTAGATAAATCCGACGAACTAAACTCAAATTGTCATTCCTAAGTTTTCGTAACTCAGAAAGTTGTAAAGGAGTAAAAGCTTTATTTTGATATGGCTCTGGATTAAACGGGATATAAAACCCCCGTTCCGGATTCGGAAAATTCTCGAAGCTTTCGGAATAGGTAGTCTGTACTGTAGAAGCATTTAAAGGCATGATTCGACATCCATAAGCCATACCAGTAATCGCAATTAAGGATAAACTACTGACGCACTTTTTGAAACTTATTCTCATACCCTTAGTATTTAAAAACATCCTGGAAACATTAAGTTTTACTAAGATATTAATATCACAGAATTTAGTCGTTTTTTCTTCTTCTAAAAAAAATTACGCACTTTTCGGTTCTGCTTTTCTTTGAGTAGCTTCATTGGGTTTAATGACAGTAGAATTACTATTTGTCAAGCTCTCTATTTCCCCCCGATTATCCAAATGTTTCGGCTTATATCCTGGCACTAATTGCTCTAACAAATACATGATTGTATTCGTATCATTTTTCTCTGCAGCCTGACGAAGTGCTTCTACTGAAACTTTCAAATTACTCGGTATAATCCGGCTCGAATTCTTCACCATAAACAGCTTTTCATGTTCGGTTGGATCGTAAACTTCTCCTTCTATAAACAACTCTTCAAATAATTTCTCTCCCGGTCGCAAGCCGGTAAAAACAATGTCTATATCTTTATTTACCCTGTAACCGGAAAGTCGAATTAATTCTGAGGCTAAGTCAACAATTTTTACAGGTTCACCCATATTAAGCATCAGTACTTCACCACCTCTACCCAAAACTGCTGCTTGTAATACTAGCTGTACTGCTTCGGGTATAGTCATAAAGTAACGACAGATATCTGGATGAGTCACCGTTATGGGACCTCCTGCGGCAATTTGCTTTTTAAATGTCGGAACTACACTGCCGCGACTGCCCAAAACGTTACCAAAACGTACTGCTAAATAACAGTTACCGCTTTCTTTGGCTGCTTGCAATACCAACATTTCCGCAACTCTCTTACTAGCACCCATAATGTTGGTGGGATTCACCGCTTTATCGGTGGAAATCATCACGAAATGCTTGACGTTACACCGCAATGCTTCATCCAGCAAGTTTCTAGTACCGATCGCATTATTAGTAATTGCTTCGGGTGAGTTCATTTCCATCAAGGGAACGTGCTTGTGTGCCGCAGCATGGAAAATCACGTCTGGCTGGTATTTATCAAAAGCGTGTCTGAGTCTATCTTTAAACCGGATATCGGCGATAAATCCTGAAATTCGAGTCGCTTGTTGAGTTTTACTTTCGTTTTTTAAGGTTTGTACTAGCTGGTTTAACTCTTGCTGAATATTAAAAACTGAATTTTCCCCATGTCCCACCAACATGATTTCTTTGGGGTAACACAAGCAAATTTGACGGCAGAGTTCGCTACCAATGGAACCACCAGCACCCGTAATTAGGACTCTTTTACCTTTGAGAAACTGAGCAACTTTCTCAATGTCTGTCTGTACTGGCTCACGTCTGAGTAAGTCCTCAATCCTCACATCTCGAATGCTGTCCAACCGCACTTTACCGTTGAGAATTTCATGTATTCCCGGTAAGGTACAGGTTTGCACTCCAGCAGATTTGCAAATATCGACGATTTCCCGAATCACTTCCCCTGCAACCGATGGCATGGCAATAATTACCTTATCCACCCTCAAAGGTTCCAAAACATCAGGGATTGAATTGCGATCGCCAACTACATGAATTCCTCGAATACGTGCGTTGAACTTGCTTCGATCATCGTCGATAAATGCTACAGGACAAAAATCCAAGCTCCTCTGCATTTCATGTACCAAACTTACCCCCGCACTTCCCGCACCCACTATAAGTACTCGTTCTCCTTGCTGGTCAAAGCCACGAGTAAAGGCTGTCCGCGAGTGTCTTACTCTCTCAACAACTCGGAGACTAAAACGCAATGCACCAATAAATATTATTGATAGCAATCCATCGAGAAATGGTAGCGATCGCGGTAGTCTATCTACAGTCCAGGGTAAAGCAAAATTCACAACGTCAAATAACAAAATTTGGATTACCACCGCAGCCACTATCAACATAGTTACATATGTTAATTCTTCTACACTGGCATAACGCCAGTAACGACGATAAAAACCAAAGCTATAAAATACACCAATTTTAACTATCAAAAACAGTAATGTTGCGGTTACTAAATCTGATATGTACCATTGAAGTTCTAAATCGCCATCTAAACGCAGTATCAACGCTAAAAGCGGCGTGATGGCAAAAACAATAACATCAAAAATCAATAAATGGCGGTTTCTCAGCTTTAATAAATTACTCAACAAAAGTTTTGTTGATTTATCAATTAGCCAATGAGAAACCATGAATAAACTATTCATAGCTACGAATATCTCCTGGGAAATCTGCAACTAACATACCTTTGGGTAAGCCAATTGGAGCGTTAATAACTAATGCAATTAATCTTTAATTGTTCTTACGCACTAATAAATTGACCCTATCAAATAATCATCGATAGAGAAAAGCTATTTGAAATAATAACTTCAGTGAAATTGACAAAGAAAAGCACAGTCGCTTCTTAAAAAAAATTAATCAATATGGTAGATACACGATCTCTCCTAATTAACATCACTAAACATTTACAAACGAAGCACTCCCATGCACCATATGAGAAGCACTTACCAACATTAACCATCTTAAATAAAATGCTTGGAAAAATTATCATATTGCGGGTTTGTCTAATACTTTAATAAGTAATTTCCAAACTCCCACCTGCTATTTCACTTGTCTCTAAAGACAATGCATCATTTGTGCCTAACGAAATTACACAAAATTATTAACCTACTATTTACTCCCAGTTAATTTAACCATTTTGCGTTTACTGTTTCGTTTTTCCCAAATTTTGACATTGTAATTTTGCACCAAAAAAATGTTCTATAAAATTAAGCTTGTTTCAACCACATTTTACTAGCGGTCATTAATAGTCACACTTCTCACTCTGCACAAACAGCTTTAACCGAGCAAGTAAAAATTATTAAAAAATAAATACCTGCTGTAACCGATCTAACTGTTTTTTCTCTCAATATAATATTTAACAGTTTTTCTGAGCTAAGTCATGCCAATTTGGCACTAATTTGATGTTTTCGTAAATTAACTGACAATTTTTTCTGAAGAGGGCTTTGTTCGGTAAGGATTAATAAATACAATCATGTTTTGATTGCTTCGGACTTGAAATTAAATTTGGAATGGTGCGTTACGTTTTGCTAACACACCCGACTACTTTCTATTAACTAAACTTTAGCTTCCAAAGTTTTGAGCCATTCTGTATTTACACCAGACTCGCGAGTTAATGCAATTCTTCCGGTACGAGCAATTTCTCGCAAACCGAATTTTTGCAATACCTGGACGATCGCTACTATTTTTCCTGGGTCTCCCACAACTTCCACAGTCAAGGAATCTTCAGCAACATCGACCACTCGCGCTCGAAAAATCTGAGCTAATTCAACAATTTCCGAACGGTTGCTGCTGTTAGCATTCACTTTGATCAACATTAGCTCTCGTTCCACGCAAGGAATTTCAGTAATGTCTTGAACCTTAAGAACATTAATCAACTTATATAATTGCTTAGTAAGTTGTTCGATGATCCGGTCATCACCGGGTACAACCATCGTAATTCGAGAAATCCCCATTTGCTCCGCCGGACCTACCGCAAGACTTTCAATATTAAAGCCGCGACGAGCAAACAAACTAGAAATTCGCGAGAGAACTCCCGCTTCATCTTCTACAAGTACCGAAAGCGTATGTTTCATCAATTATCAATGAACAGTTATCAATTATAAATTAATAGTTATTTAATCAGATTATAGTTTCGGGGGGACGGATGTCAAAAGCCATTCGATTTTGGATTTTAACAACGGATGCTTTTGTTTTGGGAGTTAGGAGTTAGGAGTTAGGAGTTAAGAGTTAGGAGTTAAGAGTTAGGAGTTAGGAGTTAGGAGTTAGAAATTAAGAAAAATTTGTAGTGTCCGCTCCCAATCTCCCAATCCCCCCATCTCCCCATCTCCCAATCTCCCAATCTCCCCATCTCCCCATCTCCCCATCTCCCCATCCCCTTGTCCCCCCATCCCCCCCTCCCTTCAATCCCCTCTCGTGTAGCTAGAAACTACTTGCTGCAATAATTTCTCTTCATTCTCTGCTGGTGGGAGACATTTTAATCCTTGACAAACTAAGCCAAAGCTATTTTGTGGCAAATTGGATACTTCTACAAATGCAGCGACGGGTAAGAATTTACATATTAACGAGTCGATCCGCTCTTTGACGGTACGAATTAAGGTGCAATTTCGATACCAATCTAAGGCTAAAAATAAAGTAGGACAAGCTTGAGGTGTGCTGTTCATCACGTTGCGAAATGCTTTTAAACCTTGCTCTGCTAAATTTAAGTATTGAAGGTTATCTGTAACTAAAGTCAGTCGCACCAGGTTGGATAAAGCGATGCCGTTGGCGGATGGTGTGGCATTATCTATATAGCTGCGTTCTCGGACAATTAATTCTTGACTAGCATCAATGGCTGTATTAAAGTAGCCTCCGAGTTCGACGCTCCATAAATATTCGTTAAATTCATCTTGTAGGGAAATTGCTTTTTCTAACCATAAGGAAGATTGGTTGGCAGTTTTTATCGAAGCTTGATGTAAATCTAACAAGGCTTTGATAAATAAAGCATAATCTTCGGATTGAGCCAATATACTCGGTTTACTTTCGTAATTTAGCCGGTGAAATCTACCATCTACAAATTGATTATCTAGGATAAACTTGGTTGCTTGAGTTGCCATCTCCAGGTATTGTGGTTTTGAGAATACTGCATAAGCTCTGGCTAAACCGGAAATCATGAAGCTATTCCAAGCAACAATCATCTTAGTGTCTGTAACTGGTGGAATGCGACCTTGCCAATTATGGGATTTTGCTTCTTCGTTATTGCGAGCGGGAGGAATTGCGATCGCGTTACTACTGTCACCGTAACGAGCAACAAACAATTTTTCTAAAATAGCTTCAACGGAATCGCTCAATTGCTCCGAGTTAAGCCTTTGTAAAACGTTTTGATTTTCAAAATTACCGTTAGCAGTAACTGTAAAATTTTGTTGCAATTGGGTTAATTCATCTGTTGTAAGTAATTGTTCTAATTCGCTGTAACTCCAAACGTAAAATGCTCCTTCTTCTGGTTCCACATCTTCTTGGGTGATAAAACTATCAGCATCTTGAGCAGCGTAGAAATAACCTTGGGGTGCCGTCATTTCTCGTTGCAGCCATTGTACCGTTTTGGCGATCGCACGACTAAAACTTGGTTCTTCGACTCCCGCACTCCATAAGTTAGCCAAATATTCGACTATTTGACCGTTATCGTAAAGCATTTTCTCAAAATGAGGTACAGTCCAGGTGGGATCGACTGTATAACGATGAAAACCACCATGTACGTGGTCAAAAATTCCACCGAGCGCTAAATCTAATCCTCGTTGGGTACAATTTTGTTTATTATCAATCGTCAAATCAAATCTGCTTCCCTGTAATGCCATCTGTGCGTAGGGGATCGAAGGAAAACTATTTCCTTGACGGTTGGGAGCAATGATTCTGCTAAAAGTTTGCCAAGCTTCTCGTAATAGTTGATTATCTTGGGTTTGTGCTGCTTCGGGTTGTAATACCGCAGATGTGAGTAGCGATTCTAAAATAACTGCTTTACGCTTTTGTAAATCTTGTTTTTCGGTATCGTAATAATTGCGGATCGCTTTCAATACCTGCAAAAATCCCGGACGACCGTAAAGTTCTTGTAGCGGAAAATAGGTACCTGCATAAAATGGTACTAAGTCATCAGGAGCAAGAAAAACGTTTAGGGGCCAACCACCTTGACCGCTCATCATCTGTAAAGCCTGCATATAAATGCTGTCAATATCAGGTCTTTCTTCGCGATCGACTTTAATCGGCAGAAAATTAGCATTCATATATTCAGCTATTTCCAAATCTGAAAAAGCTTCTCCCTCCATCACCGTACACCAGTGACAGCTTGAATAACCAATGGAAAGAAATATTGGTTTATTTTGCGATTTAGCTGTAGATATTGCTTCATCGCACCAACTCCACCAATCAATGGGATTCTCCGCGTGTTTGCGGAGGTAAAGACTTTGAGCCAAAGCGAGACGATTAGTCATAACTGCAAAAAATATGAGGAGGCTTTTAAGCTCAGTTTACCGTTTAATTCATTTAGGAAACGTGGTAGTAAATTATTAAAACTAATTGTTAAAATAAAGAAACCCGGTTTAACAAAACCAGGTTAATAAAATACTATAATGTTTTATTACTTATACAATAATAACTACGGAATCAATTATCGATGAAGCTTGATAATGACCAGCTTTAATAACGGAATTTATTTTATCTACCTATTAGTTGATCGTATTTGATTACAGGTATGTCCGAAGCGATCGCCATCAAGCAAAAAGTCTAACTTACAAACTTTTTACTTTGTCTTTTTAATATTTAATTCCGCTAAACACTAATATTTACTATCTCGTGTTTCAAATACTGTTGTCACTTCGTCAGTCTATATGAATCGCTGCTAGTTTACTTAATAGAACGAACTAGTAGGTCAACAGATGGTTTAGACTGTATATCTAATGGGTGTTTAGCCTGTGAAGTCATTAATCCATCGCTATTTGAAGTTAAACCGAAAATTAAATTGAGTAACAAAGTTATCATTGTCGCTTGTACTAATCTTTTCAACATGACTATTTCCTATTTCTATAGATCGATGGCATTTTGACTTTAAACTGTTAACAAATATGCCTCTCGTATTATTGTTTTACCTGCAATGATGATTTCATCCGGATAGCCTGGGTTACTAATATTAAATATGTGATTTTAACTACAATTTAGCTAAATATAATCACTTAACTAGATGTAGAGTAACTGCATCTCAAAGAATCAATATTTTTGTAAAACTGCTGTTGATAGCAACAATTAGCTTAGTAATCGATAAAATGTATGTAAATTAACTGTGACTAAGCTGCATGATTCCTATCGTTATTGAACAATCTGGTCGAGGCGAACGCGCCTTCGACATCTACTCACGGTTACTACGCGACCGTATCATTTTCTTAGGACAACCTATTGACAGCAACGTGGCCAATTTAATTGTTGCTCAATTATTGCTGTTGGATGCTGAAGATGCGGAGAAAGACATATATATGTATATCAATTCTCCTGGTGGATCGGTAACTGCTGGTATGGGTATTTTTGATACCATGAGACATATCCGTCCGGATATTTCTACTATTTGCACCGGACTCGCAGCTAGTATGGGTGCTTTCCTGCTTACTGCTGGTACTAAAGGTAAGCGGATGAGTTTACCTCATTCTCGAATTATGATTCATCAACCTTTAGGTGGCGCACAGGGACAAGCAACCGATATCGAAATTCAAGCCCGCGAGATTCTTTATCATAAGCAGAAGCTAAATGAATATTTAGCTGAAAACACGGGTCAACCGATTGAACGTATTCGTGAAGATACCGAAAGGGACTTCTTCATGTCGCCTCATGAAGCCCAAAATTATGGCTTGATTGACCAAGTTATAGACCGTCACTCTGCCGGTAGCCGTCCGATGGCTGTTGTCTAGTTAATATTGAATAATCAATGGCTAATATTGGCTACTGATTATTGAATACCAACTTATAAACACTTCAGTTAACGAATCATCAATTACGTAATGGAATTCCTTTTGTTTAGGGGATTCCATTTTTACTTATTTAATAAGTAGAGAGGAAATCTATAATGATTAATTTTTTCTTTAGTTTCCCTAATTTTACTTATTGTCAAGTATTGCAGGTAATATTTAGTTATCAGTTTTACTTATTATATCAGAACGGTGGAGCAGTTCTATAGCTTCTGTAACTAATTAAGATTATGCTTAATGTTTTAGGTTTAAAGGCGAGCTTAATTTACATATATAAATTCTTAGTCTGCTTCGCGATCAAGTAAGCTGTTACGCATTTAATTTGTATAATACTAGCGAGCAAGATGCATGTCCTTACGGACACGCTGCGCTACCGCACTACAATATTTTCAGGTTTTCCTGTTATACAATTTAGCTGCACATCAGCTTATTAAAGTGACGGGACCATCGTTTTCTATAGAGACTTGCATCATTGCGCCAAATTTACCCGTTTCTACCCGTAAACCGCTGGCTCGCAACTTTTCTACGAAGCAGTTATATAGACTTTCGGCTGTTTTCGGAGATGCGGAACGATCAAAGGAAGGACGACGACCTTTACGACAGTCTCCGTAAAGAGTAAATTGACTTACTACTAATAACTCACCGCTAATTTCTTTTATTGATTGTTGCCAACGGTCATTATCCGCCGATTCTGGAAACAAACGCAAATTTAAACATTTACGCGCCATCCATTCCAATTCTGCTTCAGTATCTGTATCGGCGATACCTACAAGCAAATTGAGTCCCATGCCAATTTTACCCATAATTTCACCGTTAACAACAACTTGGGATGATTTAACTCGCTGAATAATTACACGCATGAATCAATTATCAAAGATGTAGGGTTGAATGGTTACTAGTCTCTAGCTGGGAACCCCTGCGCGAGAGGCTCTGCCTTTAGAAATAATCGGAGGCAGAGCCTCTAGTAATGCATTCCTAGCCAGAGGCTAGGAACGATAATGAAACGAGTTAAACTGGAATACTAGTTAATTAAGTCATTATTTCCCAAATCCTTTACCTTTGCTAGCAGAAGGTACACAAACGCAGTTTTCTATCTGCTTTAATAATGCTTCTTCGTCTAAATTTTGACCAATTAACACCAATTGATTTTTCTTTGGCTTATCATTTTTCCACTCGTCATCATCAAGGGTAAAGCGTTTACCGCAAAGGTGGAAAATATGTCTTTTAGGACTTTCATCAAACCACAATATTCCTTTAGCGCGGAAAATATTGTCGGGTAGCTGGTTGTCTAAAAAATACTGAAATTTACGGATAGAAAGCGGCTTTTCTGTCTCGAATGATATCGATGTGAAGCCATCATTTTCTAAGTGATGGGAATGATCGTCATGTTCGTGGTCATGATGTTCGTGGTGGTCGTGGTCTTCGTGACTACATTCTGAGTGGTCGTGATGGTCGTGGTCATCATGGTCATGGTCATGATGCTCGTGCTTATCTTCAGCACTTGCATCAAAATATTTATCTGTCTCGAACAAACCAACGCTGAGAATTAAAGGTAAAGGTACCTGGGATTTTGTGGTGCGGAGAATTCTTGCTCCTTCTTTAATGTCCCGAATTTTTACTTCTAAAGCATCCAAATCGGCTTCATCAACCAAATCGGCTTTATTGAGAACAATTACATCACCGTAAGCAATTTGGCTAAAAGCAGCGTCGGAGTTGAATAAATCCAAGCTGTAATTCGCTGCATCTACTAAAGTGACAATGGAATCCAAACGAGTTAAATCTCGTAATTCGGTTCCTAAAAACGTCAATGCAACGGGTAAGGGGTCTGCTAAACCCGTTGTTTCTACCACCAAATAATCTATATTTTCTTGGCGTTCCATTACTTTGTAAACCGCATCCACCAAATCGCTATTGATAGTGCAGCAGATACAGCCGTTGTTTAACTCCACCATGTTCTCATCGGTGGCAACTACCAACTCATTATCAATGCCAATTTCGCCAAATTCATTCACCAAAACAGCGGTTTTCAAACCCTGCTGATTGGTCAAGATATGATTGAGTAAAGTTGTTTTCCCACTACCGAGAAACCCAGTAATAATTGTGACTGGTAATCCTTTTTTCGTTGCTTCCATTGCTTGAGATTCTGAGGTTGCTGATGATTGCATGGTGAGAACTGTAAATAAAATAAAATAGAAGAGAAAAGAACAGGACTTACGTTAGCGGAGCGTGACGCGGTAGCGTCATTATTGTCATAATACCCAGTTGGTGCGTGACGCTACAATTCTTATTGCTACGTTTATATTTAGTCGTAGCGTCACACACTAGGCTGTTGACTCTGTAGGTTTTTGAGTGCTAAAAAATCATCACAAATCCCTCATCTCCAATCTAGCCTAGACCTCACCCCCTTCCCCTCTCCTTATTAAGGAGAGGGGTGTCCGGAGGATGGAGTGAGGTTCAAAATGTTGTGATTATAACTGACATAAAAGTTGCATGAATAAAAAGTAGGAAAATACTATCAAAGTCAACACCCTAGTCACACACCCTACAAGAAAATTATGCCAGTTGCGTAAGTCCTAAAGAAGTAAAAATAATAATTTAGCGTAGGTCGTAACGCAAAACTGCTTTAACCTATTATCGCGTAACTCACATCTAGAAACTGGAAACCATTTATAATCTAATCCATTCGCGTTGCGTGTCCGTAGGACAAATCTAAAATCTAAAATCTAAAATCTAAAATTTTTTTAGTTATGACCCTAACAGTTTACAACAGTCTTACCCGTCGCCAAGAAGCCTTTACAACTGTAGAACCGCAGAAAGTTAAAATGTATTACTGCGGAGTGACGGTTTATGATTATTGCCATTTGGGTCATGCTAGAGCTTGTATTGTTTGGGATGTAGTCAGACGCTATTTACAATTTAGCGGTTATCAAGTGCGTTACGTGCAGAATTTTACCGATGTTGACGATAAAATTTTAAGGCGATCGCGAGAAGAAAACTCATCGATGGAAACTGTAGCCGAGAAATATATCAAAGCATATTTTGAGGATATGGCGCGGTTAAATGTTAAAGAAGCCGACGAATATCCCCGCGCTACTCAAACAATGGATGGAATTAAGCGGTTAATTCACGAGTTGGAACACAGAGACTATGCTTATGCATCGAGCGGTGATGTTTACTACGCAGTACAGAAATTTGATGGATACGGCAAGCTTTCCGGACGTAAATTAGAAGATATGCAAGCCGGTGCGAGCGAAAGGGTAAATGTAGAAGACGCAGAATATCAGAAGAAAAGATATCCTTTTGATTTTGCCTTGTGGAAAGCCGCAAAGCCCGAAGAACCCGCTTGGGATTCACCCTGGGGGAAAGGTCGTCCGGGATGGCACATTGAATGCTCTGCAATGGTCAGGGAGCGTCTTGGAGAAACCATTGATATTCACGCAGGTGGAGCCGATTTAATTTTTCCCCACCACGAAAACGAAATTGCTCAATCGGAAGCCGTCACGGGTAAACCTTTAGCTAATTTCTGGCTGCACAACGGCATGGTAAAGGTTGGGGGTGAAAAAATGTCCAAATCTTTAGGTAATTTTATCACCATTCGCGAACTACTCGATCGCGGTGTTGAGCCGATGGCAGTAAGATTATTTGTACTGACGGCACAGTACCGCAAGCCCATTGACTTTACCGACGAAGCCATAGAAGCAGCTACAAATGGTTGGAATACTCTTAAAGAAGGGTTGCTTTTTGCTCATAAATATGGTGAAAAGTTGGATTGGGGCATTGGGGATAGGGCATTGGGCATTGATAAAAATTCAATCCAAAATTCTTATGTTTTGCGTTTTCGAGAAGCTGTAAATAATGACTTTAATTTTTCTACCGGTTTGAGTGTATTGTTTGAATTGGCGAAAGAACTTGGCAAGGAAGGAAACATCTTAGTACATCAAGGTAAAACCGAAACATCATCCGCAGAATTACAGAAAATGTGGCAAACATTAGTTACACTAGCTGATGTTCTCGGCTTACAAGCTCAAATTGAACCCGAAACCACAACGGATGACGGTTTAAGCGATGAGCAAATAGAAGAAAAAATTCAACAAAGAAAAGAAGCCAGAATTGCCAAAAACTTCGCCGAATCCGACCGCATCCGCGACGAATTGCAATCTCAAGGTATTGCCTTAATTGATAGTAAAGAAGGTACGAAATGGCACAGGAGTTAGAATTTTGGATTTTAAATTTTGGATTTTGGATTAAAAGAATTAGGAGTGAGGAGTTATGGAATTTTAGATTAGAAATCTTTGTTCGGGCAATAACTAGTACTTGACCACGTTAATTATAATTGGTTTGTAGTAGTGCGAGCGTCCCGCTCGCTAGCTCTTTACTTTTGTGGTACATCGCAAAGTGGGAATTAGTAGTGCGAGCGTCCCGCTCGCTAGCTGCTAAGAGAAGGTAAGATGCTTTCTATTCACAACGAGCGCTTTCTATTCACAACGAGCGCTTCCTATTCACAACGAGCGCTTCCTATTCACAACGAGCGCTTCCTATTCACAACGAGCGAGCAAGATGCTCGCACTACGAATTTTTTACTTATCAAAATTAAGATGGTGGAATTCTAGAACTAACTCAAGATTGAATATTAAAAGTTGTAAAAAGTAAATTCTTAACTCCTAACTCCTAACTCCTAACTCCCCATCTCCCCATCCCCATCCCCATGTCAGAAAAGCGTAAATCCTTCACTCTGTACGATGTTCTATTAATTATTGCTGGATTTTTCCTCGTCATTTTATTGTGGCAATTACGGAGTTTATTGTTAACTTTGATGATTGCTGTGGTGTTGGCTGCGACTATTACACCTTTTGTTGATGCATTGGAAAAATATCGTTTTCCCCGGTGGTTGGGGGTGATTCTGTTTTATCTGGGTTTGATTGGGGGATTGACTGCGATCGGTTTGTTGATTGGCCCTTCTGTTGCAGAACAAATCCAGCGTTTAGCTCGGAGATTTCCAGTTTATTTGGACAATTTGGGGGTAGCAGTTGAAAATTTAGCTGTGCGTCTGGGAATTACTCAGCTAGAAACAATTGAACAATTCTTTGATATTCAATCGCTGACTAATTGGTTGTTTAGTTCGAGTCAAAAGTTGGTTTTACGTTCTTTTGGTGTGACTTTCGGTATTCTTGGGGCTGCGGTAAATTTGATTTTAGCTGTGGTGATTTCTGGCTATATGGCTGCTGGAAGCAAAAGTTTAATTGAGGGTTTGATGAACTTGTTTCCACAACCGTGGAATGAACGTCTTAAAGCCCAAGTTTTACCGATTTCTCGACGCATGGGGGGTTACGTCCAAGGAAGGGTTTTGGTTTCATTGATTTTAGGTGTTGCGATCGCACTGGCTTTACGATTTTTAGGACTTGCAGAATTTGCTTTAGCATTAGGTACCATTGCCGCATTTACCAACGTAATCCCGTTTGTTGGACCGGTTTTAGGAGCGATTCCAGCTTTAATTGTTGCGATCCCCTTGGGAGGATTAACTTTTTTATGGGTACTGCTATTATTTGTAATCATTCAAAATGTTGAAAGTTACGTACTAGACCCTTTATTAGTCGGTTCTTCCGTGCGAGTTCACCCGTTTTATCAGCTGCTCGCGGTCTTAGGGGGAACCCAGGTGTTAGGAATTATCGGTGCTGTAATTGTCCCCCCTTGGATAGCCGGTATAACAGTACTTTTAGAAAATTTGTATCTTCAACCAAAATTATTAGCTGAAGCGAAATTTGAGAATCAGGGAATAGGGAACAGTGAGGAGTTAGGAGTTAGGAGTTAGGAGTTAGGAGTTAGGAGTTATGAAACCATTCACAGTAGTGTCCGCTATCTTGCTCCCTGGTTGTTTCCCAATCCCTAATGCCCAATTACCAATTACCAATTACCAATGCTCATTTTATTCTAAACAAAGAAAAAACTTAACAAATCATAGATGCAAAAGTTGACGTTTTGTAGTAAATAATATAGTCTCCCCCTTCCTCACACTAAAGTTTTACTGTATGTGGTCTGAACTCAAAAAAGCAATTAGTAATATTGATGTTTCTGCTGACTGGCTCGGTATCAGGGCGGTAACAGAAATATCATCAAATCGTTTTATCCGGGACGGTTTACCTCAAAGCAATGGCAAGTCTTCTACTCTGGGAGCAATGGTAGAAGTCATGGTGAATGGCTGTCTGGGCTATGGGGCTACTAATTCTTTAGATTTTGATTCCTTGCAATCGGCTGCGGAAGTTGCGTATAAACAAGCACTAGCAGCTAGTGAATGGTGGATATATCCATTTCAAAAAGCCAGCGAACGTCCGAAAGTTGTAGGTGAATACATTTCACCGTTAGTTGAGAATTTGGATGCTTTAAGTCCTGGTGAAATTAATGATTTGCTGGTGCGTATTTGTAACACGTTAAAAGTTGATGACAAAATTGTTCAAACTACAGCTAGTGCTAGTACTACTGAAAAAAATACTTGGTTTATCAGCAGTAATGGTTCGGAAGTTTATCAAAAATTCTTGTTATTTAGTACTCATTTCGGAGCGACCGCACAAGATGGTCTAGTTGTCCAGCAGCGGACGAATAATGGTTGGTCGGCGCATTGCTATCAAGGGCTTTTGGAATTTAAGGAAGAGGATTTGTGGTATCGCGTGCGAGAAGTTGGGGAGCAAGCTGTGGAGTTGTTAACGGCTCAAGAATGCCCAAGTACGCGCACTAATTTGGTGTTAGCAGCAGATCAGATGATGCTACAAATCCACGAAAGTGTCGGACATCCTTTGGAAATTGACCGAATTTTAGGCGATGAGCGAAACTATGCTGGTGGTAGTTTTGTCAAAACTGATGATTTTGGCAGTTTGGAATACGGTTCGGCTGCAATGAATATTACTTTTGACCCCACCGTCAAAGGTGAATTTGCCAGTTATGGTTTTGATGATACAGGTGCGATCGCAACGCGAGAATATGTAATTAAAGAAGGTGTGTTACATCGGGGTTTGGGAAGTCTGGAAAGTCAAGCTAGAAGCAAGGTTAGCGGTGTTGCTTGCGCTCGCGCTTGTTCTTGGAATAGACCACCAATTGATCGCATGGCAAACTTGAATTTAGAACCAGGTTCAGCCAGCTTTGAAGAAATCATCGGTGGTATAGAACACGGGGTTTACATGGAATCTAACCGTTCTTGGTCAATCGATGACCGTCGATATAAATTTCAATTTGGTTGCGAATACGGTAAATTAATTGAAGATGGTAAGCTCACAAAAACCCTGCGTAATCCTAATTATCGAGCTACTACCCCAGAATTTTGGCAGAGTTTAACCAAAGTAGGCAATAAATCTACTTGGAAAATGTACGGTACTGCTTATTGCGGTAAAGGAGAACCCAATCAAGCAATTTCTGTAGGACATGGCTCCCCCGTTTGTTTATTTACAAATGTTGAAGTTTTCGGTGGAGGATGAGGGGGATGGGGAGATGGGGAGATGGGGAGATGGGGAGATGGGGAGATGGGGAGATGGGGAGATGGGGAGATGGGGAGATGGGGGAAAGAAAAGTTAGGAGTTTTAAGAATTATTGACTAATTCCTAATGCCCAATGCTCCATTTAGAATCCAATATTTAAGATCAATTTGATTGCATTACTTTTATGAAAAAAGAAGATATATCAGCTTTAGAAGTTAATTTTAACCGACTGTTTGAATTTCTTTTAGATAAGAAGCAACCGGAGGAAGAGTTTACTTTTAAACTGAATCGGGAACGCAGTCAATTTACTCGGTTTAATCGTGCAAAGGTGCGGCAAACTGGTATTGTTGCGGATGGTTGGATTGAATTGACTTTAATGGAAAGTCAGCGCAGTAGTTATCGCGTTTTTCCCGTTAGCGGTAATTGGGAATTTGATCGGCAGCAAGCGTATAGTTCTTTGCAGGATTTACGAGCAGAATTACCTTTATTACCTTTAGATACATATCTCGTTTTACCATCGGGAGATGATAACAATCGAGAAATTCATTCAGGTAATTTATTAGCTGAGGAAGATGTTGCCAAAACGATTTTAGAAGCGGTGACAGAATTGGATTTTACGGGATTTTATGCTGGAGGTAATATCAGTCAAGGTTATGCAGATTCGGGTGGTAAAAAATATTGGTTTACTAGCGATACTTTTACATTAGATTATTCAATATTTACCGATTCTGGACAAGCTGTGAAAGGCTTTTTTGCTGGCAATAATTGGGATAATCAAACTTATATAGATAAAATTTCTGAAGCTAAACAGCAATTAAAATTACTTTCTCATCCTGCAAAAGAATTACCGCGAGGACATTATAAAACTTATTTTGCACCTGCTGCGGTGGCGGAATTGTTAACAATGCTGTCTTGGGGGGGTATTAGTGAAGCTGATATTCAACAAGGAAACAGCGCTTTAGGAATGCTAGCGAGCAAAGAAAAGACGCTTTCTCCAAAATTTAATTTGCGAGAAAATTTTCAAACTGGTTTAGTACCCCGTTTCAACGAATGGGGAGAAATCGCTCCTTTGGATTTGAAATTAATTGAAAAAGGTGTTTTACGAAATAGCTTAATTAACTCTCGTTCCGCCAAAGAGTATGATAAAAGTCCAAATGGTGCGAATAGTTCCGAATCTTTACGTTCACCCCAGATTGGTTTAGGGAATTTAGAATCTGAGAAGATTTTATCAAGTTTAGATACGGGGCTTTATGTATCTAATTTGCACTATCTTAACTGGAGCGATCGCCCTTCTGGCAGAATCACCGGAATGACCCGTTACGCTTGCTTTTGGGTTGCTGATGGTGAGATAGTCGCACCAATAGAAGATCTACGCTTTGATGATAGTTTATACAGCTTTTGGGGTGATAATTTAATAGATTTTACCGATCGCCATGAATTTATCCCCGAAGTAGGAACCTATGAAAATCGTCAGCTTGGCGGTAGTATGGTTCCGGGAATGTTAGTAAAAGATTTTACCTATACGCTCTAAAAAAATTACGGAAATTGCGCTGATCGGGGGGTGTTTGAAAAAGGGTTTGCGAAAAAATGGCTGAAACGCTTATTGTGAATGCTTTTGAGGCTGTTTTTCTTGATCATAAATTAGCGCAAACGCTCAAAGTATTGTCAGATATAGTTTTCAGCCGTTTTTTGTTTAGGGGAGTTGACAGCTTATGGTCTTGAAATGCTATATTTACTTTAGATCGGCGCATTTGAACCTTGAAAACCAAATACTGTATACCTTCTAGAGCGAGCAGTTGAAACTTTAATTAATCCCTATCAGGGATTGAAACTATTTTTTCACCGTAAACAACATTATTGTTTACAGGTTGAAACTTTAATTAATCCCTATCAGGGATTGAAACTGTTAACGACCATCACAAAACAGCCGAAAGAAATTTAAGTTGAAACTTTAATTAATCCCTATCAGGGATTGAAACATGGTCGGAATCTTTAACTAACTCCTTAAGGTTGTTGAAACTTTAATTAATCCCTATCAGGGATTGAAACTATGAATCTTGCCATTAGTTTCTCCCTTTGTTTGTTGAAACTTTAATTAATCCCTATCAGGGATTGAAACGAGGCAAAACCAGGCTCAGGTAAAACAACAACAAGTTGAAACTTTAATTAATCCCTATCAGGGATTGAAACCAAGCACTGACGATTTGATTTCTGTACTCAGCACTATGGTTGAAACTTTAATTAATCCCTATCAGGGATTGAAACAATCGATTCAGAAGTAAGAGCTACCTGAATATAGTTGAAACTTTAATTAATCCCTATCAGGGATTGAAACTGATTACCCCCCAAGGACTATTAACTTTAGCCGCATAGTTGAAACTTTAATTAATCCCTATCAGGGATTGAAACGCGCTTAACCAGCCCGTGTATGCCGGGTTAAAC
>NZ_JAYGHM010000054.1:57309-58726 GCF_034931125.1 Rivularia sp. UHCC 0363
TTCAGACACCAATTGCATCGCCCATATTTATGTTGAAACTTTAATTAATCCCTATCAGGGATTGAAACATAGATTTGATATTCATGACTTAATCCTTTATATAGTTGAAACTTTAATTAATCCCTATCAGGGATTGAAACCTAGGTTTAACCCGGAACAAAATACAACTTGGAAGTTGAAACTTTAATTAATCCCTATCAGGGATTGAAACTACAAAGATTCAAAGTTTGGTGCATTGGTCAATCGTTGAAACTTTAATTAATCCCTATCAGGGATTGAAACTGGATTAAAGCACGTAAAATGTGGTGAACTTGAGTTGAAACTTTAATTAATCCCTATCAGGGATTGAAACAATCATTTTTCGTGTCTCCGATTGTGTATAAGTGTTGAAACTTTAATTAATCCCTATCAGGGATTGAAACGGTAAAACACTGGTTAGATTGTGAGTTACAAGTTAAAAGTTGAAACTTTAATTAATCCCTATCAGGGATTGAAACTTTTTATTATATACTTTCAAAAAAAAGACACTTAAGGTTGAAACTTTAATTAATCCCTATCAGGGATTGAAACGATACAGGTTCCTGATATCCTTCAAACTGTTTAGTGTTGAAACTTTAATTAATCCCTATCAGGGATTGAAACTAAACTAGAAGATACATATTATGACTTGTATGTGTTGAAACTTTAATTAATCCCTATCAGGGATTGAAACCGCCACCTGACTTTGAGATTCATCGATCAGCTGGGTTGAAACTTTAATTAATCCCTATCAGGGATTGAAACTGAAGTAGAAAGAGCGGTAGAAGTACATTTTGAGTTGAAACTTTAATTAATCCCTATCAGGGATTGAAACTATAGCCGATATGTAAACATCGTTAATTGTTTGGTTGAAACTTTAATTAATCCCTATCAGGGATTGAAACGAAGTTACTGTAGAAGAATGTATCAATATTTTCGACTTTGTTGAAACTTTAATTAATCCCTATCAGGGATTGAAACATATATGTCTTTAAGCTTGGTGACGATTCTAAGCTGTTGAAACTTTAATTAATCCCTATCAGGGATTGAAACTCATAAACTCTATTTTCTAACGCTTGAATTCTGTCATAGTTGAAACTTTAATTAATCCCTATCAGGGATTGAAACAATGCAATTACTAAAGGCTATTTAAGGAGTTACAGTTGAAACTTTAATTAATCCCTATCAGGGATTGAAACTTACGTTTTAAATGGAGATGTGCAAGATATCCCGTTGAAACTTTAATTAATCCCTATCAGGGATTGAAACATTTTCAATTGATTTATGACCCTAGAAATTATGTGTTGAAACTTTAATTAATCCCTATCAGGGATTGAAACAACCTGATTAGACAAATACATTGCTACCTCATAAGTTGAAACTTTAATTAATCCCTATC
>NZ_JAYGHM010000055.1:0-15678 GCF_034931125.1 Rivularia sp. UHCC 0363
CCCCATCTCCCCATCTCCCCATCCCCCCATCCCCCCATCCCCCATCTCCCCATCCCCCCATCTCCTCTTCCCTATTCCCCATACCCTAAAATCATAAATTATCTTGAGATTCCTCTATTTAATACACTCTTTCCCCGAATTCGGATATAAACTAACGGGGGAAAGCTAGTGTAGATAGAGGTTTTTTTGTGCGCCTGTTGACAACGGTCGCAGCATTACGCTGCTATTTGAATAAACTCCGTTGGCGAATCTTGCCTTTGCATTCTGGTGAGCCACTACCCCATGAAATGACAACTCGCTTCCCAACAGCAGTAGGCTTGGTTCCCACAATGGGAGCTTTGCATCAGGGTCATTTGAGCTTGATTAAACGGGCGCGGCAGGAAAATGCTATAGTCATAGTTAGTATTTTTGTCAACCCCCTACAGTTTGGTCCTGATGAAGATTACGATCGCTATCCCCAATCTTTGGAACAAGATAAGCAATTCTGCCAAGAAGCTGGGGTAGATGCTATGTTTGTACCAAGTCCGGAAGAGATCGGAATTGCCCGGAAGAATATACAAGATTTAATTGTTACACAAGTTACTCCACCATCTGATATGATATCAGGCTTGTGTGGTCGTACTCGGCTAGGACATTTTCAGGGTGTGGTTACGATTGTTACCAAGCTTTTCAACTTGGTGCAGCCAGATCGAGCTTACTTTGGTCAAAAGGATGGTCAACAATTAGCCATTATTAAACGGCTAGTTAAGGATCTTAATTTTCCAGTAGAAATTGTCGCTTGTCCAATCATCAGGGAAGCGAATGGTCTTGCTTTAAGTTCCCGCAACCAATATTTAACTGCAAGTCAGAAACAGCAAGCAGCTGTTTTGTATCGTGGCTTGCAGAAAGCTCGTGCTGTTTTTCGCAGTGGAGTTCGTAAAAGTAACAAGCTGATTGATGCTGTTCTTCAAGAAATCGCAATGGTCAGTACTGTATCAGTGGAATATATTGAATTGATTGAACCAACTACGTTAATACCCTTAGATGAAATTCAGGAGGAAGGAATGATTGCGATCGCGGCTCATATTGGTCCGACACGAATCATTGACAATACCATTTTGCGCGATCGCCAACCGATAATCGCCATCGATGGACCCGCTGGTGCCGGTAAATCTACTGTAGCTCGTCAAGTTGCAGCTAAACTAGGACTAGTGTTTTTGGATACAGGTGCTATGTACCGTGCCGTGACGTGGCTGGTATTGCAAAAGGGAATTCAGTTAGATGATGATTGTGCGATCGCCGAGTTGGCAAGCTGCTGTCGAATTAAATTGATTCCGAGTGAAGACTTAAAATCGCCGGTGCGGGTTTGGATCGACGATATGGATGTTACTAATGAGATTCGGACGACCGAGGTAACATCAAAAGTATCGGCGATCGCAGCACAAAGTGCCGTGCGAAGCGCGTTGGTAAAACAACAGCAAAGCTGGGGTAAAAAAGGCGGTCTAGTTGCCGAAGGACGGGATATCGGTACTCAAGTTTTTCCCGATGCTGAGGTAAAAATCTTCTTGACTGCAACCGTTGCCGAACGCGCATCCCGCCGCCAGCAAGACAAGCAGAGACAAGGACAAGAGCCACTAAGTCTGGAAGAACTCGAACGCAGCATTGAAGAACGTGACTGGAAAGACAGTACCAGACTGGTTTCACCGCTCAGAAAAGCAGAAAATGCTATAGAAATAGTTACCGACGGTCTAACTATTGATGAAGTCACAAGCAGAATAGTCAACCTTTATCAACAGTGTTTGGCACATTTCTAATCCCCGCTAGCTTTTAACATCTATTTTCTGTAATCGGAGAATTTAACGACCAGTTTCTATTGTGGCATGATTATGAGGCTCTGTCATCCTTTACCGGAGATGGAGTTCTCAGATTATAGTTAGTACCATCCCACGGTGGTGACTCGGAGAATCATTTGGATATTTAATAGAGTTGAAAAGAAAAAATATCTTTATCGAAGGTTGCTTGGGTTACACAATAGCACTAAGCTAAATGGGGTAGGGGGGGATAGCTCCATTAAAATCAAGAGTTCTACACTATAACTTTTGCGTTAATCTGAGCTATATATTGCTTCCCCAAGTTATCTACAAACATCTCGATCGACCTTCTTCGGAAAAACCATGTTCAAAAAAATTGCTCAAAAGCTAAAATCTAATTTTCCTGCACCACAGGTAAGCGCTCACTGCGACGGACCTTGCGGAGTTTATGACCCTTCTTCTGCCCGAATTACAGCAGAAGCAGTAGTCTCCATGACTAAAAAAATCATGGATTTACAGCATCCAGAGATTGGTGACAAAGCATCAATGATTGCTTACCACAACACTTTATCTCGTTTCGTTGCGATCAAAGAAGAACAAGCTCAAAAAACCAAAGAAGACTTATTAATTCTTTGGACAGATTATTTCAAGCCAGTACACCTCGAAAAGTATCCAGACCTACACGACACCTTCTGGAAAGCAGCAAAACTTTGCTCCGCTTGTAAAGTAGAAGTTAACATCGATCACGCAAACGAATTAATGGAAGCCGTACATAAAATTCATAATATGTTCTGGGCAACCAAAGACCGTGATGTTTCTTGGTACAAAGCTAGCTAAGATATCCAAAATTGTTTCATAGCAGTCGAGACGATATTGGCCGAATAAGCAATGGAGGAACTACAAACAGCCTTAAAATTGCTACAGTTACTTCTAGGAATGCGGAAAAGATTGCGCGTTAGCGGTTTTTCTATGCTTCCAGAGTTTCAGCCAGCAGAGGAAATATTATTTAATCCCAAAGCTTATCGGCGAAAGTTACCAAAGGTAGGTGATATCGTAGTAGCACGACATCCCTATCAAACAACACAAATAATCAAAAGAGTGGCTGTAGTGCTAGAAGATGGTTCTTGTTTTCTTACAGGAGACAATCCCTCTGCAAGTACTGACAGCCGCTCTTACGGTTTTATTCCCCTTAATAAAATTCTTGGTAAAGTTACGTCGAAGTTTCCTTAACAATAATCAATTAACAATAATCAATTATTAAATGAATAGCACCGAACTTGCACAATATATTGAAGCGACTCAAAGTATTTCTAAACCTTGGTTGTTAGTACAGTTACGACTCCTTAAATTAGAAGAGAGTCGAGCCGTACTTTCAGAAAACGAATATGCTGAAAATCTCCAAGATATCCACCAAGATTTAATGAATTTAGGTGAATGGTGGGTTGGTATCGAAGATAAAGTATTTTGACGGCAAATAAAATAAATAATTAACTAACACTATTAAGAATTAATATTTAGTAACTGATTACTGTTCAATGAAATGGATTATCGGGATGCAGGGGTTGATGTTGAAGCTGGACGCGATTTTGTCGGTCAAATTCGCAATTTGGTTCACAGCACTTTTAGAAAGGAAGTAATTGGTGGATTGGGTGGTTTTGGAGGTTGTTTCGAGTTACCCGCAGGTTATAAGCAACCTGTTTTAGTTTCGGGTACCGATGGTGTAGGAACAAAGTTGAAAATCGCCAATATTCTCAACCGTCACGATACTGTCGGTATAGATTTGGTGGCTATGTGCGTTAACGATGTGCTGACATCAGGTGCAGAACCGTTATTCTTTTTGGATTATTTAGCAACTGGTAAACTAAATCCCGAGCAGTTAACTCAAGTGGTTGCAGGTGTTGCTTCTGGTTGCAAACAAGCGGGTTGCGCTTTATTAGGAGGAGAAACCGCTGAAATGCCGGGGTTTTACCAAGTGGGAGAATATGACTTGGCTGGCTTTTGTGTGGGAATAGTCGAGAAAAGTCAGATGCTTGATGGAAGTCTTTTGCAAGTCGGAGATGTTGCGATCGCGCTCGCTAGTTCTGGGGTACACAGCAACGGCTTTAGTTTGGTCAGAAAAATTATTAGCGATAAAGGATTAAGTTGGGACGATACCCCAAGTTTATTTAATGGTAAATCTTTAGGCGAAACTTTTTTGACACCGACACGCATCTACGTCAAATCAATATTAGCAGCGCAAAAAGCCGGTTTGGAAATCCACGCAATGGCTCACATTACAGGTGGTGGATTACCGGAAAATTTACCCAGGTGTTTGGGGGAAGGAAAATCTTTAGAAATTAAAACCAATAGCTGGACAATTCCACCCGTGTTTGAATGGTTAGCGCAAGTCGGTGATGTTAATTCGAGTGCTATGTATAATACCTTCAATATGGGAATTGGTTTTGTTGTACTAGTTCCACCGTTACAAGCACAGCAAACGATTAGCTTTTTTGAATCTCAGGATATTCCAGCTTATAACATTGGTGAAGTAATTTCTGGGAATGGAGAATTGATTGGGTTGCCGGATTGAAGTTATCTTGCTCCTGGTATCAGTCATGCTATATCTACCCTGAATGGGGATTATCGCTGATACTGGTGGTGCGTTTTTACCTAGTACTCCACCACATAAGTTTTAAGTGGTAATCGGAAATATCTAAAATTCTCTTCTCCCCCCTCTCCCCACACTTCCCCCTCTCCCCCTCTCTCCCATCCTGTCCTCACCCGTCAAAGTTGGTGTGACAGACTACTAGTCTCTATCAACTTGATTTCCTTTCGGGTATTTTCAAAAATAAAAACGATTTTCAACAATACGTTAATCAGTTGCCTGAGTATGCCAATGCTTATATTTTGGTGAAGAAATAGATAAATGCGACAATATCGGTGTAACTTAATCCAAGTTTGAATTTATCTCAATCGCTCGTACAGACACCGTAGGGGCATGATACATCCTGCCCTGAGAATACCGTAAAATAATGAAAAGTTTTTGCGAAAGTTGAGCAATTCCTGTAATAATTATGTTTTTTGATAAATATCCTGGTGGGCATCCATTAAAAAAAATGCAGAATCAACGCGATTTTGGAACTCAAATCCCCAATATCTTGGATAATTATCACTCAATGGAATGGAACATTCCAGAAGTTGCCACGGGAATGGTGTTTCATCTTGCGGACGGTACGATTCAAGCTTGTAATGCAGCAGCAGAGAGTATCCTCGGGTTTACGCTGGCGCAAATGCTCTCTAGCACGTCGCTTGACCACCTCTGGCAAACCATTCAAGAGGATGGGTCGCAATTTCCAGGGGATGCTCATCCAGCAATAGTAGCACTCCGAACTGGTCAACCCGTTGTTGGTGTTGTCATGGGGGTTTATCAACCGAATGGTAATTTGATTTGGCTAAAAATTAATGCCTACCCGTTGTTTCAAGTCCACAATCCAACTCCTTGGGCAGCTGTGGCAATGTTCACGGATGTGACGTTACAAAAAGGCGTGCAGGCTGAATCGGCAATTCCTAGCTTGCTGTCTCAAAACGAGCCACAGACCCGAACGGTCTTGGTAATGGAAGATTGTGCGGAAGACCGAGAGATGTATTGCCGATATTTACATGAGGATACGCATCACACTTATAGGATTTTAGAGGCGGAGACTGGAGATGCGGGGCTAGAAATTTGCCGAACGACTCAACTAGATATTATTTTATTGGACTATCGCCTCCCAGATTACGAAGGGTTGGAATTTATAGCAGCACTGCACGCTCAATCAAACGGTTATCTTCCCCCCATAATTGTTGTAACTGGGCAAGGCAATGAAGCGATCGCAGTTCAGTTATTGAAAACTGGCGCAAAGGATTATTTAATTAAGGGACAGCTTTCGGCACATGAATTGCGGTGTGCTGTGAACCATGCCATCAAAAATGCTCAATTAGAAAACCAACTTCAAGAGTTTGTCGAGAAAGAGCGTCTCTTTAACCAAATTGCTCAACGTACTGCACACCGCTTGGAAGAATCGCAGGAACGGTTACAATTGGGTGTTAAAGTTGCAGGAGTTGCGCTTGCTAAATTCGATTACGCCTCAAATAACGTCGAACTATCACCAGAAGCCGCTACTTTATTTGGATTACCCACCTCGCAATTAGTCGTCTCACGTTCGCAGATTCATGCGACGTTCCACCCAGAGGAACATGATGAATTGCTTGAGATTATTGAGCAGGTTTTAGACCCAAGGGGTACAGGTTGGTTTGCCCGCGACCATCGCGTTGTTTGGGAAACAGGCGAAGTTCGATGGCTTACCGTTCGCAAACAGGTCTTTTTTGACCGAATGGGGGCATCTGGGCGACCTATCTATGCAATTTTGGCAGCACTTGATATTACCGAACGCAAACAAGCGGATTTAGAACGAGAACACTTACTGAAAAAGGAACAAGCGGCACGTGCAGAAGCAGAACAAGCCAACCGAATTAAGGACGAATTCTTAGCGGTGCTGTCCCATGAATTACGCTCGCCGCTTAATCCCATTCTCGGTTGGGCAAAGCTTTTGCAACAGCGCAAGTTAGATGAAACTCGAACTAAGGATGCGCTGGCTACGATTCAACGTAATGCCGAACTGCAAGCGCAATTGATTGAAGACCTGCTGGATATTTCCCGAATTATGCGAGGCAAGCTTACCCTAACTGCCGCGCCTGTCAGTTTAAGGTTGGTGATTTCTGCTGCCTTAGAAACAGTGCAATTAGCGGCAGATACTAAAAATATTCAAATTAATCTAGTACTTCCCGATAGTCCGATACTAGTAAATGGGGATGCGGGACGGTTGCAACAGGTAGTTTGGAATTTACTTTCCAATGCTGTCAAATTTACGGACAATGGGGGGCAAGTTCACATTCATCTGACACAGGTCGATAATTATGCACAAATTCAAATTATTGATACCGGCAAGGGGATAAATCCTGAGTTCTTGCCTTATATATTTGAACATTTCCGCCAGGAAGATGGGGCTACGACGCGAAAATTTGGTGGCTTAGGATTGGGACTTGCGATCGCACGTCAAATTGTCGAGTTGCATGGTGGCAGGATTGGGGTAGACAGTGCGGGAATAGGTCAGGGAGCAACTTTTACCGTTCAGTTTCCATTGCTTCGGGATAATTCCCAAATTCCTGATGAGGAAATGACCTGTGTTGTACTACAATCAAATATTACCCCGTTAGCTAACATTCGCATTCTGGTTGTGGATGATGATGTCGATGCCTGTGACTTTTTAGCGTTTTTGTTACGGGAAAGTGGAGCAAATGTCACTGTTACCGCATCTGCCTTGGAAGCGTTGCAAACCTTGGAACAAAGCCGGTTTGATGTTTTGCTCAGTGATATTGGAATGCCGGAGATGGATGGTTATACGTTCATCCAAACAATTCGCGGGCAAATTACCCAACCATACTATCAAATTCCGGCCATTGCTTTGACTGCCTATGCGGGAGAATGGGATTGTCAGCTAGCTATATCTGCTGGTTTCCAACATCACGTTGCGAAGCCGATTGATGAAAATAGAGTTATTACTTTGATTACTCAATTAGTGCAGCGGAAGGTTGAGGAATAGGGAGTAGTCAGTTTTAGGAATTTGACCTCTAGAAAATTTATTAGAGTCGGTTTATTCAGATTTATGCAATATTTCTGAATTATCGTCAAAAAAGATATAAGTAAATATAGGACTTACGCAACTGGCACATTTTTTTGTAGGGGAGGCAAAAAGCGGTGTAGATAATCTTCCCGCTTTATTGCCGTTGCTGTGAGACAATGATAGATTTTTAACGGAATAATAAGGTTTTTGATGTCACGCACCATCCGAGTCTTGTGACAATCGCGTAAGTCCTGAAATATTCAACTACGCTTACAAGATACAAAAAAATCAGCAGATGAAATGGGTGTATAGTTAAGCAAGCGATAAGAGAATAAAGATAAATCTTAAATATAAAAGTGAATTTTAAATCGGTGAGGTACATTTATCGTCCCTTCCAACAGAAACCCATCTAATCTTTGATAATCGTATATTTTTTTTAATACGGGCGATTTCAGTTTTTTCTGCGTCACTTAGTTCCGGTAAATCTTGTATCCACTCAGTGAAAAAATTCTCATCCTCCACTTGATACAAATTGCAGCGTATTTGAAGGTCTTTAAAAGTTTTAATCTTAACAGTTACTGCTAAGCTGAAAGCTATTCCTGTAAATAGTGTCTATATTTACAGCAAAGTTTTCTCATACATATTTTTCAATAAAAAACACACTGTATATTCCTGTATACAGTATTTTTACTTGTTGCAAAATGGAGACAATAGCGCTTAATTACTTAGGTAATAAGAATTAATTATCACTGCAATATTGACAAATCATCTAAAATACTCGTGACCATAAACATTAAAATTTGCTAAGTTAGTCTTAACATATTGAAAAACTTTGCTAAAAACCCGCAAAAAGTTAATGCCAAAACAAATCCGGAATATTAATGTTTTCCGGACTACAGGTGTTGCTGGGTGGAGTGTTAAGCATAAATAATTTTACACAAGAAAAGGCTATGGTTGTGAATTTTGCCCGTACTTGTGCTTCTAAGACGCTTTTAAAAGAAGTATTCCAGAGTTTAGACGCACAAAGTTGTCCGAATAATTATAACTTTCATATGCATACTGTATATTCTGATGGTAAAATGCAGCCTTCAGAATTAATGCAGCAGGCAATTAACATTGGTTTGAAAGGACTTGCAGTTACTGACCATCACAGTACGGATGGTTATCAAGCTGCTCAAAAATGGTTGGAAGATTGGAAATGGAATAACCAGGGTGCGGATGCACCTTATTTGTGGAGTGGTGTGGAAATCAACGCTAATTTGTTAAATGTGGAAGTTCACATTTTAGGTTATGCATTTGAGCCACAACATCCGAGTATACAGCCCTATACTCATAGAACACCAGTTACAGGTTCCGAATATGAAGCTGTGAACGTAATTGCTGCAATTCAGGAAGCTGGAGGAATAGCGGTACTTGCTCATCCAGCACGTTATAAAAGAAGCCATTTTGACTTGATTCCTGCTGCTGCGGAATTGGGTATCGATGGAGTGGAAAGCTTTTATGCTTATAACAATCCTAAACCTTGGAAACCAAGTCCAACGCGATCGCAACAAATACAGCAATTAGCTGCACAATACGGTTTGTATAGTACTTGCGGTACCGATACCCACGGTTTAAGTCTACTTCAGCGGTTATAGAAAACGAGAAATGGTTAATAATTAGCAATTGGTTGTTAAGCTGTTACGCATTTAATTTGTATAATACTAGCGAGCAAGATGCATGTCCTTACGGACACGCTGCGCTACCGCACTACAATATTTTCAGGTTTTCCTGTTATACAATTTAGCTGCACATCAGCTTAGTAGCTAGGATTAAGAACTAACAACTAACAACTTCCGACTATCTTTGTTTTTATTATTTTTGAAATTCTGATAACAACCAAGCAATAACTTGACTGTGATTCATTTGACGAGAGCGACGAAAAGCTTCTTCAAAAATTAAAATATTTAAACCTGGTAATATCTGAGATTGAGTAATTCGGCGACTACCATTATTTTCGATCAAAAAAGCGATAATTTGCACGTTTTTTACGTCTACAATCCAATATTCATCTACACCTAACTCTTCATAAAGCAAACGTTTTTCCCCTTTATCATCAGCTAAAGAGGTATTAGCAACTTCAATTACCAAATTCGGTGCTGGAAACTCGTCAAGATTAATTATAGAAGTTCCATAAGGAATTGCATCGGCATTATCTCCAATGTAGTAAGAAACATCAGGTTGCGAATCTTTACAGCCAGTTTTACGAAAAGTACAGTTATCTTTCCCATTCATCGGAATACCTTTGATAGCTGCGTAGTTGCTAGCAGCCAAGATGACCAGCGTATGGTCTTGCGAATGGTCGTTTCCTAATGCCGACATTTCAATCCTCATTCTACCGTTGTAGTAGTAACCCTTCGCTTTTTCATAAGCAGGATTTTCGATTATTTGGATATATTCATCCCAAGATGCTGTTACCCAAGTGTCAGTTGGTATTTTTGTCTGTAAATTGCTCATGATTGATTTGAGCCGATAATGATTTACTTTATTATGACAGTGGAATTTATTGGCGATCGCAATTCTACAAAGCTACGTAATATTCTCCGACTGATTACTGCTCACTGCTCACTGTTAACGTATAATCGATTAATTCTGGGAAAAACTTAGAAAAATCAGTTTGCAGTTGCTGATAGTTAAGAAATAATTCTTCGACTCCACCAGATAAATTATTTTTTCTTTTTATTCTGCGAGAAATTTCGTTTATAGCTTGATCGATTGTAGAATTTTCTTTATACGACCCTAACCAATCATAAGTAATCATATCTGGAAGAATACGTTTTAATCGTTCGGGAAGTATACTTTTACTTTGTTGTAATACTTGATAAACATTATTTGTAAAATCACTAAGGGAAATACTGGAATAATCCAACCAACTTTTAGCTAAAAAATGGTCGTAAAATACATCAATCATGATTCCAGAAAATCTACTTCTATTAACGCTAATCAGCCTTTTACTTGACCGAAATACGGGATGCGAGTCAGTGTAAGTATCTATTTTTCTATGCAAATAAATACCCTTAATTATTCCTTGAGAATAAATATCTATCGAACCTTTGACAAAATCTCCCAAAAGATTTCCGATTAAAGATTCTGTCGTACCTTCTGATAGAAATAAATGAGCTAGATAATTCATCTGTACTGCGTGGTGCCGTAGATATTTGATACAATGTAATGCTTCTAACTTTAATTATTCAGCAAGCAATATTATAAAGTAATTAGGGAAAATAGATAAGTTAATCGTTTCATTAAGTTTAGAAAAATTATTTATGAATCAGAGCGATTTAGTATTGTATGACCGAATGGGATTAACTTTATTAATTGCAATTGCCTTCGCTACCGGAATTCTATGGCAAATTCCAGGAGGTAAAATAATTCTTTATCCCTTAACTTTACTATCAACCTGGTATCACGAGATGGCACATGGCTTGATGGCTGTACTTTTAGGAGCTAATTTCAAGAAACTAGAGATTTTCGCGAATGGAAATGGACTAGCTCGGTATGAATATCGGGGTTCCCTATTTTTAGGAAGAATTGGTCAAGTACTTGTTTCTGCTGCTGGTCCTATGGGACCTCCGATTGTTGGTGCTGGTTTTATTTTGGCTTCTCGTGATTTACAAATAGCTCAAAATATATTAGTGATTTTGGGTATCTTTATGTTAGTTTCAGTTGTCATTTGGGTCAGAACTGGAATTGGAATTTTAGTTATTTCTTTCTTAGGTTTAATAATTTTAGGAATTGGATTGGAAGCATCTCCACAATTAAAAGTTTTTCTAATTCAGTTTCTTGGTGTACAAGCTTGTATCAGTACGTTCCGCGATTTTAATTATGTTTTTAGTTATTGCGGAGGTCATTCTGATACCGCTCAAATTGCTAAAATTTTGATTTTACCCCATTGGTTTTGGGGAATTTTGATTACAAGTTCATCTCTTTTTCTGTTAATGCAAAGTCTTCGGATTGCTTATTTTTCCAAGTAATTAGCAATAAAATTTATTAACTTCTCAACCAAGTTATTTTATAAAAATATAGAGAGAAATAATTAATCATACAAGCCGGGTACCCATACTAAAATAACTTTTAACAAGTGGTGCCGTTATGTTTGATAATCTCTGCAAATTCTTAGTCGAAAACTTTCCCAATGATTTTGCTTCTTGGTTATTAGGAGAACCAGTAACTTTAACTGAGTTAAGCCCTAAAGAACTTTCTTTGGAACCAATTCGCGCTGATGCTCTGATTTTGAGACAGTCATCCGAACTAATCTTACACGCTGAATTTCAAACTCAACCAGATGTAAAAATTCCCTTCCGGATGGCTGACTATCGTTTGCGGGGATATCGTCGTTTTCCCCAGAAACGAATGCGTCAAGTGGTGATTTATCTCAGAAAAACCAACTCCGAAGAAGTTTACAAAACTACATTTGAGCTTGAAGAAACCTTGCATCGTTTCCAAGTCATCCGTCTTTGGGAACAACCGACAGAAATATTTTTGCGAACTCCCGGTTTGCTTCCATTTGCGGTTTTGAGTAATGCTGAAAGTAAAATTGAAACTTTGCAGGAAGTCGCAACTAGAATCGAGAACATCAGCGATAAACAAATTCAAACCGATGTAGCTGCATCTACATTTATTCTGGCTGGGCTAGTATTGAAACAAGAGGATATTCAACGTTTACTGAGGAGAGATATTATGCGCGAGTCAGTAACTTATCAATTGTTAGTGGATGAAGGTAAAGCCGAAGGTAAAGCCGAAGGTAGAGCCGAAGGTAAAGCCCAAGGTAGTCAAGAAACTGCTCGAACAATTGCCGTTAATCTTCTTAAAGAAGGACTTGCGATTGATTTAATTGCGAAAACTACTGGATTAACGGTTGAACAAGTGCAGCAATTACAAAGCGAGCAATCTGAGTAAATACTTTTGAGTTGTATTTTTTATGAAATTTCCAGCGTGTTTAGTATCCGCTGGTTTTTTTATGAGAAATTTTTGGCGATAGGCAAAGCCGATACCGGGACGGTGTATCGCTACAGCGACACCACACGAGATTTGTTACCAGCTTCTGATGCTGAAGAAGGCTTGTATGTCTTCTCCTAACTTTTAACTAAAAAAGTATCTTTAAGTTAAAATACTTAATAATTAAATATAATGTTATAAATATAACTAATTTATTGAAACTAAATTATTAGTCCATTTTAATGGACTAATGCTTTGAGACTGGGAATTGTATTCCCAGGCGGATACAGAAAAAGTCTAATAATCTGTATTTACTTCGTATGTTTTAAGACTAACGTTCTAAATAATTAAATATTTCAAAGCACCCAACTCCGATCCAAATAATACATTGAATATGAAGTTCTTGTTAAAAACTGCTTCAGATAGATGCGTAATGTCCCTCCGGAATGATAAATAAATAATAATTGACTTTATTAAATCACTTTAATTGATTCTCGGTTGCAGCGAATTGCGGCATTTATTTGCCTCCAAATACCTAATTCCACTCCTCGCACTTAAATTTTTTACATTCTACTCAACCGAGTCAAATTCCCAAATACAAAATCGACAACCGCGCATTTACGATGAAAGCATCTGCAAAATTCGACTTTGAAGACGAGAAGTTCAACGCACCACCTTCTCGTGTTATTCCTTGGTGTCAAATGATTAATCCGAGACATGGCACCGATGGCGTAACATCCTACGGTTTAGCAATTAAGCTAGATAATGCTCGTGCTATCGGCTTTGTACCGGATGAAAATTGGCAGCAGGTAGAACACGAATTTAGTTCGGGAGTGGAAACAGTTTGTCTTACCACCACGCCAAATATAGTTATAGTCCGTCGAGGTCCTTTATCAGTCAAAGATCGCGAAACAGGAGCGAAGTTAGGAACTCTTAAAGATAATTATGATGCTTTTAAAGAGGACAAACTTAAATTTAAAACTTTTACTCGCTATCTAATATTTTTGGTCGGAGAAGATAATAGTTTTTTACATGAATTACCTTTGCAATTAACTTTGAATGGTGCGGCTGGAGCGAGTTTTAGTAAAGCTTACTGCGAGTATCAGCAGGGTAAACCAAGTTCGGGATTTGTGACCGAATTAGAAAGAGCTTATGCAGGATACCGCAGACAAGCCGTAACCCCAAAAGGTCCGTTATTTCACGCTCACGGTATTTTTTCCCCGATCGTTGAATGTGAAGAAAGAGGAATTGCCACAAATACGGTTTTGGTTGCTGCAACAGTAGACTACAAACATCCCACAGTTTCCACATTAACCAAATATTTGATTGCTTCAGACTCAAAAGAATCTGCACTAATTTCCAAAACCTTTGAAGAATACAAAGATTTTGCCAAAGAACCAGTAAAAACAGAAACTCCGCGTCCAATGGCAGTTGCTGGGGTTTCTAACTCTTACGTTTACCCAGACGAAGAGGATTTTGGATATCCACCCTACTAAGGGATGGGGGGATGGGGGGATGGGGAGATGGGGGGACAAGGGGACAAGGGGATAAGGGGACAAGGGGACAAGGAGACAAGGGGAAATAATTATTATTAATTCCTAATTCCTAACTCCTAACTCCTAACTCCTAACTCCTAACTCCTAACTCCTAACTCCTAACTCCTAACTCCTAACTCCTAATTCCTAATTCCTGACCCATTGCTAAGCCTGCTAAATACGCGGTTGTCCAAGCGCTTTGGAAGTTAAAGCCGCCGGTAATACCATCGATATCAAGGATTTCTCCGGCAAAGTAAAGTCCTTTTACCAAACGGCTTTCCATTGTTTTGAAATTGACTTCTTTGAGTTTAATTCCGCCGCAGGTCACAAATTCGTCTTTAAAAACTCCTTTACCACCGATCGCAAATTGTCCGCTCGTTAGTTCCTGTACTAATTTGTTTAAATCTTTTTTTAGTAACTCAGCCCAGCGTGTTTCTCTGTCAATACCAGCGCGGGATATGAGATACTGCCATAGACGATGCGGTAATTTTGTGCCTCGATGTAAGGCGATCGCTCTTTTCCCATATTCGCTTTTGATCTGTACTAGTTCTTTTCGCAGTTGATCTTGATTAAAATCTGGCAGCCAATTAATAGTAACGGTTGCTTTGTAACCCGATTCGTGGAATATTCTCGCACCCCAAGCCGAAAGTTTCAACACTGCTGGTCCGCTTAAGCCCCAATGAGTAATTAGTAATGGTCCCGATTGTTCTAGCTGGGGTTTTCCTGGTACTGATAAACGTAGCTGTACCGGGTCAACGCTCACACCAGCTAATTCTCGCAATTCTTGATCCAAAATATTGAACGTAAATAAAGAAGGAACTGTTGGTTCAACCTGATGACCTAGCTGTTTGGCAATTCTGTAACCTACAGGATTGCTACCAGTTGCCAGCAATAATTTATCACAGCGCAATATTTCCCCGGATTTGAGTAAAATTTCAAATCTATTACCGTCTTCTGAGGCTTCTAATTCAGGATTCACCCAAACCACAGGTTCACCCGTGCGAATTTGGACGCGATAAGCTAAAGCGGTTTTGATCAAACAATCTACAATTGTTTCCGAACTATCAGTAGTGGGAAACATTCTTCCATCAGCTTCAGTTTTTAACTTTACTCCTTCAGAAGCGAACCAATTTACAGTATCTTGGGCTTGAAAACGAGAAAAAGCACCTAATAAAGCTTTTGAACCTCTAGGATAATTTTGGATAAAACTTTTCGGCTCGAAAAGAGCGTGAGTGACATTACAGCGTCCCCCACCGGAAATACGAACCTTTGCCAGTAGTTGACGACTTGCTTCGAGTAAGATTACAGAAGCATTCTCATTACTTTTAGCCGCTGCTATAGCCGCAAAAAAACCCGCAGCCCCACCGCCAACAATTACAATTTTTAATGGTTGCAACTTCCGAACTATTTATATACTTCTTTTATAGAATAAGACGACTACTAAAAACGTAACCATTTTTTTTGCACATAGCTCAGAATCCCAAACGCGATCGCAGCCAAAAATAACAGCAAAATAACTCCCCCAGGAACAAAAGTCAGGATACCTAAACCCCTAAGTACCCATACCGCGATCGCAATCCCCAGAAACATCCCAAAAGCTTGGATTAATCTTTGATTCAACTTAGATGATTGGCTCACCTCATATTCCTCTTAAATCAACAGTAGTTGTGTCATTCTAGCCGTTCAAAGGTTAAAGGTTGAAGGTCAAAGGTCAAATTATTCCTCACTCCTAAC
>NZ_JAYGHM010000055.1:15752-23564 GCF_034931125.1 Rivularia sp. UHCC 0363
TAACTCCTCACTCCTAACTCCTCACTCCTAACTCATTAACATCAACTCTTCACAATATTAGTGATAATAGTGACACATTTTTGGGTAAATTTTGGGAATAATAGACTACAGTCGGAACTAGTTCCGGAATCCTTGTATATTGGACTGGAATTAGAATAATTGAATAGGACTCTATATAAATTATATAAATTGTAGAGTTTGTATTCTTTGTCAAAGTGTGTGTGGAATATCAAGGAGCGAGCGAAATATTATGTCTGCATCTTTTTTTTCAGACTTATTTACTACAGGTTCAGATATTGCTTGGAGTCAGGACAAGCAAGCAGCATTAATGAACGGCGAAATTCTAGTAGAAACACATTCCCACAATGCTTGGGGTGGCTGTGTAAGTGCGAAAATGTATTTACCCCTAGTACGTTCTCATGTTTGGCAAAAGATAACGGATTATCCACGTTGGGTACAGTATTTCCCTGACATCACTAAAAGTGAAATTATACACAAAGGAGATGTCAAACGTCTGTATCAGGCAGCACAAAAAGCTTTTATGATGTTTACGGCGAAAGTAGACATATATTTAAACGTAGTGGAAGATTTTGGACATAAAGTCCAGTTTCAACTGCATAAAGGTACTTTCCATGATTTCAGTGCGGATATCAAGTTACAAGATTATGGTGACGGTACTCTGTTAACTTATTCCGTACAAGCTACTCCCATAATTCCCATACCTTCAATGTTTATTCAACAAGCGATGAATTTTGAATTGCCTGCTAATATGCGTAAAATGCGACAAGTCCTTTGTAAGGGAATGTAAAAGCGATGTTAGAGGCAAATGAAATTCTTAAATTTTGGTTTGGTAGCCCGGATGATGCGGACTACGGAAAGCCAAGGAAAGCTTGGTTTGCGAAAGAACCAGGGTTTGATGAAGAATTACGAAGGCATTTTCTTAAAGATTACGAAAAAGCCGCAGGAGGATACCTAGATGAATGGAAGGATTCCCCATTAACGTGCTTGGCTTTAATTCTGCTATTAGATCAGGTTCCTCGGAATATCTTTCGTGAAACCCCTCAAGCCTTCGCTACCGATTGGGAAGCACTTTCAACCGCGCACTTGGCGATCGCTCAAGGTTACGATCGCCAATTATTAAACGTACAGCGTTGGTTCGTGTACTTACCTTTTGTACACAGCGAAAATATTGACCATCAGCGTCAAGCGGTGAAGCTATTCCAGAAAGTTAGTGGAGACAGAGATAGTGCAAGTGCGATTGAAAACGCAATTCGTCATCGGTCGGTAATTGAACGTTTTGGACGCTTTCCCCATCGCAATATAATTTTGGGACGACCTTCAACTCCTGAAGAAAAAGAGTTCTTGAAAGAACCAGGAGTGCGATTTTAGTAAAATATTAAGACACAAAGACTTAATGTCGAATGAATACAGGTCTTTGTGTCTTAGCAGAATTGAAAATAAAAGATATTTTAATTTTGAAATTAAACCTTCAAATTTATACTCAATAACAAAAATTACTTATTACCGTAAATTCAAAGATTTATTAGAAACTAACGCTCCCGTATCAAACAAAACCTCATCTAGCTCTGGTTCGGAAAATTCATAGCCTAAAGTTGCAGCAAAATTAACTATCTTCTTCTTATCCCAGTTCCAAACACCAAAAGTACCTTTGATAGAACAATTTTTATAATATTGTTCGTAAATTTCTTGATTTATCGTCAAATTCTCGTAGAAAGCATCAACTTGCTCTAACGACATAAAAAAATCTCCTCACTTGATGGCTTATTTACAAGAACCTACATACTTAAAGCTATAGATTCTCTGATAACTTCTTATTCAACGGTTGGGAGTAGTTATACGGATAAATTTCATAGATGCTCATGAAAAATTATTGTTCCGGTATTAAAACTTCAAGCCAACCCTTGAAGCTGTTAAGAACAAAAAACTCCGAATATATGTATTATTTTATTTACGTATAGCTGGTTACGCCATGAGGATATTACTTAGTATTTGTTCTTAGTCGTGGAGTTTGTATACATAACCACGATCTTTTAACTTCTTTCCCCCATCCATCAATCACAAGGCTGTACCTGGTCCCAAAAAATCCAGCCTTGACTACCATCAGAAAGCTTGATTTGGACAAAATCACCTTGAGACTTCAGAAATAAAACTTTTTCTCCTTGATTCAATGCTTTGAATCCTTCGACTTCTCTATAAGGTTGATGGCGTAATTCCGGTAATTTTGTCAACTCGGTGGGAGCAACAACGCGACATAGTTGGGGCTGTTGTGATAACAAATTGGTGTGTTGTGAATTGGCTTTACCTAATTTGCCAGTATTAACTAATGCGAATCCCCCAACAGCAGCTAAAACAGCAGCGACACCTATACTTTGTACTCCAATCGGCAGTACATTTTTGAGCATCGGCATCGAATCCGTTTTTTCTGGATGTGAAGTTGTAGTTGGGGGGTTTTCTAGTTTGCTATTTATTTTCGGAAGCCGTGCAGTTTTGGTTATGGGGTGTTGTGCATATGCAACAATAGCAAAATCTTTATGCTTGTAATCTACAGGAATATAGTTTGTGAGAGATTGTTGAGAAGTAATTTCTTTCACTTTTAAATTCTGCTGTCCCAAGCGCAGTACGCTGGAAATAGAAAGCGGCATTTCTCCAGCTAAAAGTAATTGACCATCAAGAACAGGTGGGTTTTTTTGACGGAGATTTCGCAAATAAAATTTTTCTTTTTCCTGACTAAAAAAGATTTCTACGTGGAGCGCGGATACTGTCGGTTCTGATAGAACAATATCGCAATCTTGAGGGTCGCGACCGATGCGAAATTTTCCAGGAGTTTTGCTTAATTGATTATTGGTAATTTTATAAGTTTTAGTTTCGTTAACTTCTTCCCATTCTAAAGTCAGTTCGCACAAACCATGATTTTTAGTTTCTATTAAACTAGATTCTTCCAGAATTGGTAATTCTTTTAATGTTTGTATAACTTCATCAACAGTTTGATAGCGCTCTTTGAAATGGTAGCGCGTCATTTTATTGATAACTTCAGCAAAAGCTGGATCTACTTCTCTTAGATGTTCCCAAAGTATTTCTCCAGTATTTGGGTCATCTTGAAGTTCGTAAGGATATACACCAGTTAATGCTTGAATAGCGATCATTCCTAAAGCATAAATATCGCTACCTTGACGCGGTAAACGTCTAATTTGTTCGGAAGGCATATAGCCCCGCGTTCCCACAATTAATGTCAGATTTTGCTGTCCGGTATTGGTCGCGGTTTGGCTGCGTACTTGTTTAATGGCACCAAAATCAATTAAGACTAATTTATTATCTGAAGCACGTCTGATCAGATTATCGGGCTTAATATCGCGGTGAATTACTCCTTGAGCGTGGACAAACTGTAGAATAGACAATATTTCAGTCAAAATAGCGATAACTTGTTTTTGACTTAACTTTGTGCCTGGAGGTAATTCTCGACTAAAAGAATGTCCTTCAATTAATTCTTGTACCAAATAAAATTGGTTATTGTCTTCAAAATAAGCTAATAGTCTGGGTATTTGATCGTGATTTCCCAACTGTTGTAGTGTATCGGCTTCTTTTTGAAACAATCTTCTAGCTGCTTCTAAAGCTGACCGTTCCGTACTAGTAGTCTTTAAATGCTTAAGAACGCATTTAGGTTTTCCCGGAAGGTGAATGTCCGAACTTATATAAGTTTGTCCGAAGCCTCCTTCAGCTAATATTTGGAGAACTTTGTAACGTCCTGCTAGTAACTGACCAATCATGCTATTACGGTGTTTTAAAAAGTAATTTTGCGCTTTTACGTTTAATTTGTAACTATATCGAATACCATTTTAGATTTTATAACCACACAAAAAACAAGTCTTTTCATCTAATAAGTGGCATAACAAATAGTCATGAATCTATGTTTGAGAGACATTCATTCTTGGTATTAGATTGTTGACTTAGTTACAAATAATTCTCTAATGAATCGGGCATTTGGAATTAAGTGTAGATGCATTTATTTTACACAAATAAAGGATTTAAATAATGCATATTTTTACCTTTACTGAGTTTAACTGTAAATAATTATTCAGCATTATAATTTATTTCCCCCGATAACAGCTTGGATTAAGTACACTCTAATTTAATGCTTTCAAAGATAAATTTAACTAAGCTGGTAAATAAATGAATAGCAAATTTTAAGATAGCCGGTTGCCACTTTGGCAGTTATTTACAAAATCGATAAATTTGCTTTATTTACACTTATTGATCATCCTTGTTACATTTGTTGCCATTACGTAATAAATAATTATTACTTTACTCTCAGTAGATTTTACCTCGTTCTGTATTATTAATACTCTTCAATAAATATCACAGGAGAAGTACGACAATTTAAGTTTTATCCTAGTATTTGGCTATATGTCAATTTAGTTATCTAGCTAACAAATAGAACTACCAATCTCTGTTATCTTTCTGGATAAGCAGCTTCGATTTTAGCTACATATATTAGAAAATATGTATCAAATGCATTAAATCCCCGTTTGTTGATAGACAATTAATATTTAAAATAATTTTAAGTAGATTTTGATACAAATAATATTTTTCATAAAGAGTGAACGGGCAATAGTGAGAAATGAGGAAAACTATTAAAAAATGATATTTAGGATACTATAAGTTGTTAAATGAATATGATATGTTCTTGCATTTTAGCTTGATTGATAATACATAAAAAAACCCAGTTTCTCCAATGAAACCGGGTTGAGAATATTCTAATTAAACTTTAACTAAACTACTACTCATCCAAATTAATTTTGATAGGTTTGCAGTGAGGATTTTAATCCTCAGAAAAAGAGTTAAAACTCTTACTACAAACTAAATTACCCCTCATAACTTATGTGGTGGACTACTACATTGTGACTAACTCTATGGGAACGCGCTTAAACACAAGTCGCTCGTTTTCTACATCCACAAAAATAGTATCACCGTCATTGAATTCACCGCGCAAAATTGACTTCGCGATTTGAGTTTCTAACTCGCGCTGAATCGCACGTTTTAATGGACGCGCACCGAATACCGGGTCATATCCTACTTCTACTAAAAAGTCAAGCGCAGCTTCGGAAAGTCTCAAGGACATTTTGCGATCGCCTAATCGATGACGCAATCTTTCTATTTGTAATAAAACAATCTTGCGTAATTCCGATTTTTCCAAAGCATGGAAGAAAATAATTTCGTCAATCCGGTTGAGAAATTCCGGACGGAAACTATTTCGCATCGCTTCCATAACTCGACTCCGCATTTCTTCATAACGAGAATTATCTCCAGCAACATCAAGGATAAATTGCGAACCGATGTTACTCGTCATGATGATAATCGTGTTTTT
Organism: Rivularia sp. UHCC 0363; assembly: GCF_034931125.1. NCBI lineage: Bacteria > Bacillati > Cyanobacteriota > Cyanophyceae > Nostocales > Rivulariaceae > Rivularia > Rivularia sp. UHCC 0363. Next base: position 21,136 of record NZ_JAYGHM010000055.1, read on the forward strand.
GAAGTCCACCGTGCGTCCTTGAGAATCGGTAACTCGACCGTCATCAAGAATTTGTAACATGATATTAAACACATCTGGGTGCGCTTTCTCGATTTCGTCAAACAGAATTACTGCATAAGGACGACGACGGATAGCTTCGGTAAGTTGTCCACCTTCTTCATAACCAACATACCCCGGAGGCGCACCCAGCAATCGAGAAACAGCGTGTTTTTCCATGTATTCCGACATATCAATCCGCACCATCGCTTCTTCCGTGTCGAACATATAGGAAGCCAAAGCTTTAGCCAATTCGGTTTTACCAACACCCGTAGGACCGAGGAAAATAAACGAAGCTATAGGACGATTGGGGTCAGCAAGTCCCGCACGAGAACGCTGTATCGCATCCGCGATCGCAGTTACTGCTTCATCTTGTCCAATTACGCGGTTATGTAGTTCATCTTCAAGATTTAATAATTTCTCTTTTTCCGATTCCACTAACTTGCTGATGGGGATACCCGTCCACTTGGAAATAACTTCCGCAATATCAGCTTCGGTGACTTCTTCCCGTAACAAAGATTTACCGCTGTGCTGCGCTTGGGAAAGTTCGGTTTCCGCAGCTTCTAATTGACGATGCAAATCGGTTAACTTGCCGTATTTCAACGCAGCCGCCCGATTCAGGTCGTAATCTCGCTCTGCCTGCTGAATTTCCAGGTTAACTCGATCCATTTCCTCTTTTACCGACTGAATTTTAGTAATTACGTCTTTTTCCGACTGCCACTGACTGTTAAGAGTCCGCTGGTCTTCTTTAAAATCGGCAAGTTCCTTTTCCAACCTTTCCAACCGTTCGCGAGATGCGGTATCGCTTTCTTTTTGCAGCGATAACTTCTCCATTTCCAGTTGCAAAATCTTGCGATCGATTTCGTCTAATTCTTCTGGTTTGGAAGTAATTTCCATTTTCAAACGCGCTGCGGCTTCATCTACTAGATCGATCGCCTTATCTGGTAAAAAGCGGTCGGTAATATAACGGTTCGATAAAGTAGCAGCCGCAACCAAAGAACTATCAGCAATTCTGACCCCGTGGTGAACTTCATATCGTTCCTTCAAACCACGTAAAATCGAAACAGTATCTTCCACGCTGGGTTGGTTTACATAAACTTGTTGGAAGCGTCTTTCTAAAGCCGCATCTTTCTCAATATATTTGCGATATTCATCCAAAGTAGTCGCACCGATACAGCGCAATTCACCCCGCGCTAACATGGGCTTGAGCAAATTACCCGCATCCATCGCCCCTTGAGTTGCTCCAGCACCAACTACAGTATGAATTTCATCAATGAATAAAACAATATTACCTTGAGACTCGGTAACTTCTTTTAATACAGCCTTGAGACGTTCCTCAAACTCACCCCGGAACTTCGCACCCGCAATCAAAGCACCCATATCCAAAGCGATCAGCTTGCGGTCTTTGAGCGATTGCGGCACATCACCCGCCAGAATTCGTTGTGCTAAACCCTCAGCGATCGCCGTTTTACCCACACCAGGTTCACCGATTAATACGGGGTTATTTTTAGTCCGACGCGACAAAATTTGAATGGTACGACGTATTTCATCATCGCGTCCAATCACGGGGTCAAGCTTACCTTCACTAGCAGCTTGAGTTAAGTCACGGCCGTATTTTTCCAGAGATTGATATTTACCTTCTGGATTTTGATCGGTCACTTTTTGGCTCCCCCTAATTTGCTTAATAGTATCTTTTAATTTCCTTTCATCTATGCCATGATCTCGAAATACACTTTTACCAAAACGGTCATCCCGAGCATAAGCTAGCAATAAATGTTCGATGGAAATATATTCGTCACCAAACTCCTTGCGGTATCCATCCGCTCGGTCTAACAGCGTATCCAAGCTGCGCCCCAAGTATACAGAACTACTGCTACCCGATACCCTAGGCTGACTTTTAATAAACTCTTCCGTCCGTTCTTTGATTTTTTGAGGATTCGCACCCAACTTAGTAAAAATAGGTGCAGTCAATCCATCTTGCTCCAGCAGAGCCTTCATTAAATGTTCGCTTTCAATCTGCTGTTGTTGAAATTGTTTGGCAATCTCAGGAGTATGGGTAATAGCCTCCCAAGCTTTTTCGGTAAATTGGTTTGGATTAGTAGGTTGCATAGGTTTTGTAAAAAAGTTAACAACTTGATTACTACAAAAAAATCAAAAATAAACAATTCTTTCTATAAGACATTCTAAAAAAAGTCGTGCATCTTACAGGGTCGGTGTTCACCCCCCAGTTAGTCGTATTTTCCTAAAAGGGAATGGGGAATAGGTAATTGGTAATTATTCTTCCCCTTGTCCCCTTGTCCCTCCCAACGAGTTACCATAACTCCAGGTCGGATTTAAAATAAGTTAGGACTTAGCAAAAAAGCACATTTTTTTTGTAGAGTGTGTGACTAGGG